>CAZAGY010000019.1:0-10791 GCA_964485025.1 uncultured Gammaproteobacteria bacterium | reverse complement strand
CCAAAGAAAGCCAATTTGAAAGACTCCTTAAGAAGAGAGGAGAAAAAATTACCCCCAGTAAAAAAAGGGAGATAGAAGAAAAAAGTCATTCCGAGGCAATTATTTTTTGCGCTATAGCCTTCGGGGTAACTTTGTTAATTCTTCTTGTTCGTTATGATTCTTTCCCTGTCTCTAAATGGTTTCTAAGCATAGATGGAATCATAGCTTTTATATGTGCTACCGCTGGAGATGGGGACGAAGACCCGTGGGACGTTTTCCCGCCATAACGCATAACGTCGTTATGAAAAATTCCGTGTAAAAGCGGAATTTTTTCATAAAAGATAAAATAAAAGGCGACAAGACAATTAACAGTTATAATTGTTTCTAGTAATATAGAAGTCTTTTTTAAGTAATGATGATATTTGGTTCTTTGTCCCTGACGATCTCGTGCCTTCTTGTTTTGATTTAAAGGCTCCGCAGGCATTGGCGAATTTTCCAATGATAGAGATATTCCAATTTTTAAGTATCCCGTAGGACAAACCGCCCATAAAAGCGTCGCCGGCGCCGACTGTGTTTTTTGCTTTAATTTTTATTCCCTTCACGAATATCGTTTTTTGGCGGTTTCCAATTAGGCATCCTTTGGCCTTTTCCGTGATCACCACCAGTTGCGGTCCCATCTCAAGGATTTTTTTTATCATATTTTTGGATATTCTTTTTTCTTTAGTCAGTCCCCGGGCCGCCGATGACGAGAGTTTTATGACGTCGGTCAAGGAGATGATTTCACGAAGTTCTTTTTTTGTCCCGATTTTTTCCTTATCAATAAGATAATATGGATCGCCGTCGACATCAATTAATGTTTTTACTCCGTTTTCATGGGCGATTTTGATTCCCGCTAGCACAGCTACTAAGGGAATAATGGCGATCTCCGTATGGAAATGTCGAGCCTGCTTTATAACATGTCTGAATTTATCTCTGACAATACCGGCGGTTAATTCTCTGCTGGCGCCTGGTATGCCGACCATCGCGTAATCTTTTCGCGGCGTGACGAATATCCAGAACTGCTGGGTATTTTTCTTTAAAAATAGAGGCACTGGCGTCAGAACCTTCACCTTTTTAAATTCTTCAATAAGATATTTACCCCAGGCATCATCGCCAAGCGCTCCCAGCCAGGCGACTTTCAGGCCAAGTTTGGCGCATTGCGTCAGGTTATTCGCGGTTACGCCGCCAGCCGACATAGTCAGTTGATCACTCGTGATTTTGCCGTTCGTGCCCGGAAAACGTGCTATTTTTACCGACAAATCGATGCCGCAGGCCCCTAATCCGACAACGTCGTATTTCTTAGTGGACATATTTTGAAAATTGGTCTATTATTAATTTAAGTTTACAATTTTTTATGGAAAATGTCGAGCAAAAATATTTAAATCAGGAACAAGAAAAGCTGAATAAAATAAAATCAGTTTATATTTTTATTAGACATTTTACTCCAGTTTATCATAAAAAGTTTGCCGATAGAATGAATGAATATGGTTGGTCTCCGGAGAACGAAAAAAATTATCCGCACGCTAAATTTAGTGAAAATTCTAAAATTCAAAACTCTATTGATCCAACAGACAAACAATTACAAGGGTGGGCGAAATTAGATGATAAGCAAAAACCAGTTAGGAGCGTTAATATACCGCATGACAGAAAATTTGATGATATTTCAAGAATTGAGTCGGAGGGTTCTATTTTAGAAGACAAACAAGACGTCAAAAAACATTTTGAAAAGATTATTCAGCTTGTTAATAATATTAATAACATTACTGATAAAAGGGCCAATATCGGTCTTTTAGTGGGACCACGTAAAAGACATGGCATATCGGGTAAAATTTTAGAAGACGCGCTTCAAGACGAGGGGATATTTATAGACGAAAACAACAAAAAGGCATGGCATAAATTGAATGATTATAATTTAGCATGGCAAGATATGTACGAATTATCACATGAGTTAGACTTACCGGGACCATGGGATATTAAGAATTCTGACAATCAACATGGTAAAAAATTTGAGAATCTTATTAAAGATAAGAGTATACACAAGTTGGAATCACAAGAGGATATTCTAAAAAGAACTGAAAGTGTTTTGCAATCGCTTCAACAGTTTGTTGTAAGGGTTAGAAAGAATAACAAATTAAAACCGAACGAAATACCGATTATTATTAATGAAACATCGGATATTATCATCATGGACATCTTCAATATTTGTCAAATTGACAATCAACCGGAAATAAAACCAGGCGACTATTTACAAATTAGAGAATACGAAGACGGTAGTGCTGATTTAATTTTCAAAACAACCGAAGACGATAAAGTAATCGAAAAAACAATTAAAACAATAGCAAATTATTCCGCCGTAATTGAAAATTCGCGAAAAAATTAAAGTGAAGGGTACCCAAGCCATTTTTTTAATTGGTTTTAATTAAAAAAAATATGAAAATTTTAAAAACGTGGACATTTCAGTGGTGGGAAGTGGGTTTGATAAAAATTTGCCTGCTTTCTTTAGGTCTTTTATTGGGCCTGTATTTTTCCAATTGTCTCGCAAATCTTCTAGGGCTCTGGTGGTTGCTTTTTATTGTTACTGCATTTTACTTTATGGTTAAGTGGTTTAGGGAAGAGCGGAAGAAATAAGATTATGAAGAGATTCCAAAAGATAAAAGAAAACGACTGGCATTTTTGGGGTAGATGGATGGATACGGTATTTTTTAGCTCTCTTGATTTAGCGACCAGTAAAAGTGAAATATATAAAGAATTAAATTTGGATTCAGTTCTTCGCGGCGATGCGAAAGTTACGGATGGTTATTATTTTTCTTTGGAATCCGATTTAGAAAGAATAGGTCAATTAATAGATGATTATTTTGAAGGTAAAAATAAGTGGCTGGATATTTATTTCAAAGTATGTGAAAGAGAGACCGAAAAATTAGTTAAACTGGAAAATAAAAATGATTTGAAAATTTTAGCGGAACAATTACTAGAATGTGTTTCTTGCTCCAAGATTATAAATTTTTTAGACGATTGCATTTCCCGGCATTTAGTTAAATTGGGTCAAGAATTAAATATTTCTTACGCTACAATACTGGCCTGGATTAAACCCGGCAGAAACACGCAGTTAATGCGGTATAAAAGGGAATTGGAAAAATTAAATGATGATGAAATCAATAATTTCATTAAAAAATATGAATGGGTGGGAACAAAATTTTTTGTCGGCAGACCTTTATCTAAAAAACAGGTAAAAGAAGAATTAAAAGCATTGCATAAATATAAAAGTAGGGAAATTATTAATAATACGCCATCTAAATTTAATAAAATTATTAAAATCGCTTCAGAATTAACCTACCAAAGGACAAATTTATCAGAAGTAATTATCAGAGTTTCTTATAGTTATTGGCGACAAATAAAAGACTATTTAAAAAATTATGGGCTTAAATTCTCAGATATAGGTTTATTTACTTATTTTGAATTTTTAGATTTATTGAAAGGAAAAAGTTATCCAAAGGGTTTATATGAACGGAAAAATGGTTTTAGCATAGAATTTATTTCCGGGAAATGGAATATTTTTACTGGTAGCGAGATTGATAATAAAATACTCCAAAAAAAATTTATTTTTAAGAAAAAAGAATTAAAAGGTATACCCGCCAACTTCGGTAAATTGAAAGGTAAAACCAGGATATTAAATTCTTTGGCGGATGCAATTAATATTAAAAAGGGAGACATTATCGTTGCCTCGGAAATCACTACTGATTATATACTGATATTGAGTAAAGTTTCAGCGATTATTACCGAGCAAGGGGGGATAACTTCTCACGCAGCTATTATTGCCCGTGAATTAAAGAAGCCATGTATTGTTGGTGTAAAGATGGCTACTAAAATTTTAAAAGACGGAGATAGGGTAGAGGTTGACGCCAATAACGGTATTATTAAAAAGATATAATTTTATGTCGGATAAAATAAATATTCAGACAAACACTGTTGATTTTGTAAAAATCGCTTGGTTTGGAAAACACTTTGGCGAAGAACCGCCCTTAGTTGGAAAAAGGGGTGCAGGAGCAATATTTTTTACCGGTTGCAATTTAAGGTGCGTTTATTGCCAAAATTACCAGATATCTCAACAGAATATGGGCAAAAGATACAACCTTGAGGAATTAACAAAGATTATGCTTGAATTACAGAATAAAGACGCTTTAAACATTGATTTAATCACGCCCACCATCTGGAAAGAACAAATAAAACAAGCGGTTATCAAGGCAAAGAAGAGGGGTTTAAAAATTCCAGTTGTCTGGAATTCCAACGCTTACGAAGACGTTAATGACATAAAAATCATGGATGGATTAGTGGATATTTATTTGCCGGATTTTAAATACGGAGATAATGATTTGGCGTTTAAATATTCAGGCGTAAAGAATTACGTCGAAAAAGCGACAGAATCCATTAAAGAAATGTTACGTCAGGTCGGTAATTTAAAATTGTCTAAAGGTGTGGCCAAAAGCGGAGTGATTGTTCGGCATTTAATTCTACCGAACCAAGTAGAAAACAGTTTGAAAGTTTTGAAGAATATTAGCGAAATTGATAGAAATATTTGCGTTGATTTAATGAGTCAATATGAACCCGTTTATTTAGCCAAAAATTTTCCTGAAGTCAACAGAAGTATAAAGAGAGAAGAATTTGAAAAAATTTTTAAGTATTATTTAGAACTGGACTTTAAAAACGGTTGGATTCAAGAGTTAGGGAGCCACAATAAGTTTCTGCCCGATTTTAATAAAAGAAACCCGTTTTTGATTAAATAAAAAGACCCGTAGAAACCGGGTCATTTTTAATATATTGGCGCTAAGTATCGGAAGATATTGAATTGCGAATATGATTGACCAATCCCATTTGGTCTTTTCTTCCTGGATGGGCATCCAGGAAGTCTTCCACAGATCGGAGAGACCCGTTTTTACTTAGCGCCATTATTATATATAATTCCCCCTTAATAATATCTATTATGGATTTTTTAAATAAAAAGTCAAGAAAAAAATGATTTTTTATGAATAATATGCTATAATTTGAATCAAGACATTTTTATCTAAAAACAGTTTTAATCACTTAAATTTATGTCAAAAAAAACAATTTACCTTTTGCTAATTTTAATAATTTGCGTTTTAGTTTTAATCAGCATTTATATTTTTATTTTCCAGCCGGGAGAAAAATCGGAGAAAGAAGATAAAGGTTCATTAATCGGCGGTCAAAGAGACGAACACGGCTGTCTAACTTCGGCCGGTTATACCTGGTGCGAAGAAAAGCAAAAATGTTTGAGAATTTTTGAAGAATTTTGTTCAGACAATGCGAAAGAATTAATAAACGATATTACACAAGAAACAGGGGTCGTTTTCAATTACAACAGTGAAATAAATTTCAATTGGGCGGTTGAAAATAATGCGGAAATAACCGAAGTGACGATCCCAGGAGTTACTTATACAGCTATGGGTTTAAGAATGTCAGAAGTGGAAAAAATGGAAGATTATCTTAATTCCATAACTGAATTTGATTCATATAATTTGGCCGATGGCGTTATCAGCGGATCACGCGGTTATTATTATCAATACATGGCTTGCAGTTTAAATTTCCAATACGCGAACCTGAAACAAAATTTTCAAGGACTAGAAGGGCTGGCGGAGGATAATATTAATGTCGACTTTACTTGCGGTTATTTTAATCCTAACGCCATTTCGGAATTAATTGTCCAAGAAGAGATTAAGGAACTTTTTGTTGAAAAATATCACCATAATCCTTTTGAGATAAAAGTGGTTATTGGAATTAATGATGGCGTTCATATCCGGGGAAGCGTTATTTTTATAAAGGATGGCCGGGGTGAAGGCGGTAATTTTTTTGCCGTTAAACAAAATGATAAATGGCGACTTGTTTTTGACGGCAATGGAGGATTTTCTTGTCAGATGCTTAATCAGTACGGCTTTTTAAAGGATTTTCAGGAAGGATGTTATTAAAAAATTTGATAATTAATTTGATATTAGCGGCAGATGCCAATTATTTGTCGCTGATATTTTTATTGTCTGGACAAAAACCGATTTAGCTGATATATTTATTAATAAAATTAAAATTACGTTAATAATATGAATGCTTTAATTTGGATTATCATTTCTACCTTTGCCATGAGTCTGATAGCTTGGGCTGGTTTGATTACTCTAATTCTGAAAGAAAAAATTCTAAAAAAATTACTTCTTCCCTTAGTGGCTTTTTCCGCCGGTTCATTGATCGGCGGTGCTTTTTTACACCTGATTCCCGAGGCCTTAGACAAACATAAATCATATTCAAGTACCTTTCTCTGGCTATTAGTCGGATTTTCAGTTTTCTTTTTAATGGAGCAATTTTTGCATTGGCATCACTGCCATCGGGTCCCTTCAGAGCATAAAGAACCGGTAACCTATCTAATTCTTCTATCAGATGGAATTCACAATTTTATTGATGGATTAATCATTGCCGGTTCTTTTTTAGTTGATATAAAAGTGGGCATTGTTACTTGGTTGGTTTGCTTGGCTCATGAAATTCCCCAAGAAATAGGGGAATTTGGCATTCTTCTTCACGGGGGGTGGGGAAAATACAGGGCCTTATTGGCTAATTTTATCTCAGCCCTGACCATTATTCCCGGTGGACTTTTAATTTATTTTATTTCTCGGGAATTTGATACAACCTTTTTACTTTCATTTGCCGCCGGCAATTTCATTTACGTCGCAGCATCAGATTTGATTCCTGAGATAAAAATTGGACACAGCCTGAAAAAAAATTTAGTGCATTTTTTTTCTTTCATTACCGGCATCTTGATTATTTTTTTCCTCAGAACTATTTTCGGTGATTAAGTTAAAAAAATAATTTTATTGATATATTTAAATAGTCAAAAAAATTTTATGAAAACAAAATACATTTTTGTCATGGGCGGGGTGATGTCCGGTTTAGGTAAGGGTATTGCTTCGGCTTCAATCGGCAAGATATTACAAGGTAAGGGTTACCGGGTTTCGGCCATAAAAATAGACCCCTACATCAATGTAGATGCCGGTACTATGAATCCAATGGAACACGGAGAAGTTTTTGTTACCGAAGACGGCTTGGAGACCGACCAGGATATAGGTAATTATGAACGTTTTCTGGGGGAAAATATTTACGGAGTGAATTATATGACCACGGGTAGCGTTTACCAGTCGGTAATTAAAAGGGAAAGAAATTTAGGATATAACGGGCGGTGCGTTGAAGTCGTACCCGATATTCCCAATGAAGTCATTTCCCGGATAAAAACAGCAGTAAAAAAAACCCGAGCTGAGATTATGATTATTGAAATAGGTGGAACGGTAGGAGAGTATCAGAACTCTCTTTTTCTTGAAGCGGCCAGAATGATACATTTAGAGAAGCCCAAAGACGTTATATTTATCATGCTTTCTTTTTTGCCAGTTCCTAATAAAATCGGGGAAATGAAGACCAAACCAACTCAGCATGCGGTAAGAATCCTTAACTCAGCCGGTATTCAACCGGATTTTATCTTAGCTAGAGCGATTGTTCCATTAGATGAAGTCAGAAAAAAGAAAATTTCCATTTTTTGCAATATTAACAAAGAAGACGTTATTTCCGCTCCTGATGTAGACAGTATCTATCAAATTCCTCTTAATTTTGAAAAAGATAAATTGGGGGTAAAAATCATCAAAAAATTGGGATTAAGGCTTAAAAGAGCAGATTTAAAAGAGTGGGCAGAAATAGTCAAAAAGATAAATCAAAAAAATCAAAGAAAAGTAAAAATCGGATTAGTCGGTAAATATTTTACCATTGGCAAATTCATCTTGGCTGATTCATATATTTCCGTAATTGAAGCGCTTAAACACGGTTGCTGGCCAAATAAATGCCAGCCGGAATTTTATTGGATCAGCACAGAAGAAATAAAGAAACAGGGGGTAAAAATTTTAAAAAAACTTGACGGCGTTATTGTTCCTCAAGGCTGGGGTTCAAGAGGTTCAGAGGAAATGATTAAAGCCATTGAATATTGTCGAAAAAATAAAAAGCCATTTTTGGGACTTTGTTACGGCATGCAAATGGCGGTCATTGAATTTTCTAGAAATGTTTGCGGATTAAAACGGGCTGATTCCGAGGAAGTAAACCCCAAATCACCGCATTTGGTGGTTCATATAATGGCAGAACAGCAAAAATATTTGGCCAAAAAGCAATATGGTGGAACAATCAGGCTTGGCGCCTGGCCCTGTCGGCTAAAAAAGGGAACAAAATTATATCGAATTTACAAGCAAGAAATGATTTATGAGCGCCATCGCCATCGTTACGAATTCAACAATAAATATCGGGAATTAATAGAAAAGAAAGGATTGACAATCTGTGGCGTGTCTCCGGATAATAAGCTGGTTGAGGCCGTGGAAATAAAGGAGCATCCGTTCTTTGTCGGCACCCAATTTCATCCGGAATATAAATCACGTTTTCTTAGACCCCATCCACTTTTTCAGTCGTTTATCAAAGCTTGTCTTAAATAATAAGTTGAACAGAGAAGATTTAACCTTATGACGGATGTTCGTTCAGACCAACAATTGATAGTTGATTACCTAAGAGGGGATGAAGATTCTTTTAAAATTTTAGTTAAACGGTATCTTAAACCGATTTATAATTTTGTTTATCAATATACAAACGATTCTCAGGAAGCGCAGGACATTACTCAGGAAGCATTTATAAAAGTTTGGCGTTATCTCAAAAAGTTTGACCAAAAAAAAAATTTTAAAACCTGGATTTTTCAGATTGCTAAAAATGTTTCCATAGATTTTTTTAGAAAATCCCGGTCCGTTTATGGCGGGAAAAAAATAATTCCTTTTAGTGATTTTGAAAACGAAAAAGAAGAAAATGTTTTAATCGAAACAATGGCCGACCCCGGTCCTTTACCCGATGAACTTTTTGAAAAGGCTGACGTAAGCCGCGTTTTAGCTTCAGCCATGAAAAAGTTGCCATTAAAATATCAAAGCACCTTATTTTTTTATTATTACGACCATTTCACCTTTCAGGAAATAGCCGATATTTTAACCGAACCGCTAAATACGGTTAAAAGCCGCCATCGTCGGGCCTTAATAATGCTTAGAAAAATTTTAAATGATAGATAAATAATTAAAGGTAAACAATGCACCAAAGCGTTTCATTTAATCGTATAAGTAATATATAGGTAACATAGAAACCTATACTTAATTTACGTCTATGAATTATGAAAAATTATTTAGTCATCTGAAAGCCATGGAACCCCCAATCGGTTTTTTTAACAAGGTTCTTTTGGCTATCAGGCGAGAACAGGAACAAAAACAAACCAGAAAAATATTGTTCGCGTTTTTATTTCTCCTGATTGTTTCTCTGATTATCACTCCACTTTCTTTAACCGTATTTATACATCAAATTGAAGATTCTGGAATAGTTTATTTTATTTCGGCCGCCGTTGATGATTTGGCTGTTTTTATCGCTTTGTGGCAAGATTTCAGTTTAGCTATTTTAGAATCGTTACCGATTATGGGATTACTAATTTTTACTTTCAGTTTAGGCGTTTCCCTTTTTACTTTAAGACTGTTTTTTTGTAAGAAAAAAATTTTAATTAATTATTTATTTAATCGTCAACTGACTAACAATATCATTTAACTGATTCAATAAATTGATAATTTAATAAAATAATATATTTATATGAACGAAGAAAAAAAAGTTGATGGAGAAAAAGAAAAAAATTTAAAAACAGAGGGGTGCTGTAAAGTGACTAAAAAGACAAAAGACATCCTTAAATGGTTGATCATCGGGATTTTTAGCTTGGTAGTCATAATTTTAATATTTAATGCCGGTATGTTTGTTGGCGCTACCAAAGCCAAATTTTCATATAAATGGGCGGAAAATTACCATAAAAATTTTAGCGGACCCAAAGACGGATTTTTTAACGACTGGCGAAGGCCGCCTATTTCTCCCGGCGATTTTATAGAAGGCCACGGCATCTTCGGAGAGATTATTGAAATCAACGATTCCGACTTTGTAATTAAAGATAGGGGCGACATCGAAAAAGTTGTTTTAATTGATGAAGATACGGTTATAAAGGATAAAATGGAAAATATAAAAAAAGACGAATTAAAAGTCGGTAAATATATTGTGGTTATTGGTTCGCCAAATGAGCAGGGTCAGATTCAAGCGAAACTCATAAGAATTTTTAATTCAGAAGAAGAGAGTTTAAAAGCGCCTATACCCCCGTTTTCATTAGATAAATAAGGTTTACATAAAATTTTTATAATAAAAAATATGTCATTTAAACTGTTGAAAAAAATAATTAAACATAAATTTATTACCCTAATAATTCTAGTTTTGATTGCCGGTGGAATCTATCTTTATCATCAGAATGCGGGAGAAGAAAAAACCAACTTGCAATACGTTGTTTCATCGGTTACAAAAGGTTTTTTGACCGTTTCCGTCTCCGGGAGCGGCCAGGCGTCAGCCTCTAACCAGATTGACGTTAAACCAAAGGTGTCAGGAGATTTGGTATATGTAGGGGCGGAGAATGGACAAGAAGTCAAAGCCGGTGAATTATTGGCACAGATAGACAGCAGTAGCGCCCAGAAAGCGGTTCGTGACGCGGAAACGGCCTTGGAGACGGCCGAACTCGAATTGGAAGAATTATTGCAGCCAGTCGATGATTATGCTTTAATGCAAGCGGAAAATTCCTTAATTCAAGCGAAAGACAGCCTGACGAAATTAAAGTTCACTCAGGAAAGCAATTATCAAAACGCT
>CAZAGY010000018.1:0-10904 GCA_964485025.1 uncultured Gammaproteobacteria bacterium | reverse complement strand
TTAGCCGCGTATGTTCCACAGGCAAAATATTAAACTCTCCCTTCGAGGCTAAATGGAGCATCGTGACCTGTGGCGTAAAAACGATCGCGGGCCACCCCTTTATTTTATGGGGTATAATTAAGGCGCTGATAATTATTGATTAAGTCAACAAAAATTTATTATTATTTCTTCAAATATAAAAGACCCCTTTAAATAAGGGGGTCTTTTATTAAAAAATCTATTTAATTGATTTTTTGAATCCCTGTCCGGCCTTAAATTTGGGAACTTTCATCGCCGGAATTTGAATTTTAGCGCCGGTTTGAGGATTAACGCCGGTGCGAGCCGCTCTTTTCTTTACTGAAAACGTGCCGAAGCCGGCAACGGCGACTTTTTCTCCTGACTTCAAAACACTTTTTACAATTTTAACAAAAGAATCTAAACATCTTCCTGCCTCCGCCTTTGAACAGACTTTTGATTCTTTGGTTAATCTTTCAATTAACTCTTTTTTATTCATAAAAACCTCTTTTCCTACCTCCTCCTTAAAGTAGAATTAACTATTTTTTATCGGCATGATTAAATATAGATGTGATTTGTCCGAAATCGGCCTGATTAATGCAGGGGTGTCGTCATTGACCATTTCCATTTTTATTTCATCTCCGGATAAATTGCTTAGGCCGTCTATTAAATAGCGGTAGTTGAACACTATTTCATTGTCTTCTCCGTTTACTTCGGTTGAAATAATGGCCTTATTCTCTCCTACTTGATTATTAAGGGATGATATTATTATTTTATTTTCTTTGGTCAGAAATTTTAAATTTATGTCGTTAATGCCAGTCTTCGCGAAAAAACTTGCCGCCTTAACCGTTCTTAAAAATTCCTCTCTTTTAATGATTGCGTTGGTTTTAATTATTTCCGGTATGGTTTGCTTATAGTCTGGGTATTCTCCACTGATTACTCTGGAAATTAACTCTGTATCCTGATAGATAAACAGTACCTGGTCCTCTGATAAACAAACCTCTACTTCTTCTCCTTTACTGCTCTTAATGATTCTTAAAAGCTCTTGAAGTGTTTTTGCGGGAATGATTATTTTTCTGTTGTTCTTAAAGCTGGTTTTCTTTGTGTCTATTTGTTTTTCCGTTAAACGATAACTGTCTGTGCCGACAATGCTTAGTTTGTTTAAATCGGGATTATTAAAAGAAAATAATGCTCCACTTAATTCAATCCTCACTTCCGACGGAGAAATTGTAAAAATGGTTTTTTCTAGGGCTTCTTTTAAGACGCCGCTTTCTATTATGCACTTCTCTTTTATTTCTATTTGGGGGATTATTGGAAACTCCTCGGCTGAAAATCCTATTATTTTTGCCGTCTGTTCTTTGCTTTTAATAATCAGTTCGTTTTTTATTAATTCAAAATCCAGGGCTTCGTTTGGTAATAATTCTATGTAATTATTTAATATCTGGGAAGGAATGGTTATTTGTCCCTCTTTTTCTATTTTTGCCCTAACTTTTGTTTCTATTGCCGTTTCTAAATTAGTGACGCTTAATTTCAAAAAACCTTTTTGGGTGGTTAATAAAACATTATTTAAAATAGGAAGACTCGCTCGGCCTGATCCTGCTATATGGGAACAAATATTCAATCCTTGGGACATATTTTCTTGAAGACAAGAGAATTTCATAACTTATATAATTATATTATATATATATTATATATTGTTTATAATAATAAAGAAGGGGATATCTGGCCTTGAAAATAAAAAACCCCCATTTAAAAACATAATAGACAAAAAGATCCTTAATAAAAACAGGAGAAGCCCTTAATAAAAAGTGGATTAAACCTTAACACCGTAAAAAAAACAAAAAAGATTTTTTAAAAAATAAGACAAATCGGATAAAGTCATTGTTTATTAACAGTTTTTCTACCGTTTCTGCCCCCTATTTTCAGGGAGCCGCTTAAAAAGAAGTTTTAAAAAAAGTGAAACCCAAACGGATGTTTGCCATGTGGAAAAAATAGAACTGAGAAACAAAACGAAAACAATAATCAAGACAGAACAAATTATAGAGGTCAACCAAAAAGCGAATATAAAATTTAATCTCAAAAATAAGTCGACGATGATCATAAAGGGAATGGCGGCGACGGCAGAAACCAGAAATATTAGCAAACCGGCTAAAATGGCGATTAGACAGACGTAAAAAGAAGTTTTTATGGTGACAAACCAGTTCTCAATAAAAAACAAAAGACCGCTCTTCGCGGATTTAAAAAATTTTTCTTTTTCCAGAATAATGAAAAATATAATATATTTTGAAACGAAAGAGAGAAAAATCCCCAATAACAGGAAAATAACAACCGAAATGATAATTGGCAGGTGTTTATAAAACAAGGGAATCCCCAGTAAAAGTAAAAACCCGTAAACAACAACAAAAACCAATAAATAAATGCCGATAACCGGCCAGAGAAAAAGCTTTCCCTGTCGCCAAATTTGTTTAAGAGGCAATTTTTGTTTACCGCCGTTTTTTACCGACAGGATAATGGTGATTTGGGAAAGAAAGGAAACAAAAAACAGTAAAAAAATGACGGAAATAACGAAAACTGCGTATTGGCCGTTGAGATTGAAAAAATCAGAGAGAATTGAAGATTGAAAAAAATTCTTAATGGAGATTTGGAACGATTTAAAAATAACCAATTGGTCTATCCAGCCGGTTATTTTTTTATAATTTTTAATCACGGAGACAATTTCGTTATTTGAGAAAAAAGCGGCGAATAAACCGAACAGCCAAAGGATGGGGTTGTTCCAGACGAATTCCCAGGCTTCCCTGAATAGAGTCTTTAAGTTTATTTTTTCCATGTTTTTTTATTTACCCCGCTTAGAACTTGTTATTGTAAGTTTTAATAAATCGAAATATTTTATAACCCACTAAGAAGTCTTCTTGGCGGGACCCATTATTTTAATAAATTGTTCCTTTTCAATAGTCTCGTTTTTTAGTAAAACAAGAGCCAAGTTTTTTAACTTATCTCCGTTTTTTTCTAAAACACTCGAAGAAACCTTATGGCAAGATTCAATAAAAGAAGAGACCTCTTTGTCTATGATTCGGGCGAATTCTTCGGAATAATCCCTTCTTTCCGAAATTTCCCGGCCAAGGAAGACCAACTCCTCTTTTTCCCCGAAAGTCCTCGGACCCAGAATTTTACTCATCCCGTATTCCGTGACGAGTTTACGGGCCAATTGAGTTACCTTATACAAATCATTGGCCGCGCCGGTGGTTACTTGGCCAAAAACTTTTTCTTCAGCCGCGTAGCCACCCAATAAAGCGCTGAGATTATCCAAAAACTCAGATTTTGTTCTGAGGGATTTTTCCTGCTCGGGCATGATTAAAGTATAGCCGGCGGCTTGACCCCGGGAGATAATGGATATTTTTTGGACCGGATCGCAACCCGGTAATGAATAACTGACGATCGCGTGACCGGCTTCGTGGTAGGCGACAATTTCCTTTTCTTTTTCAGAGAGGATGTGGCTTTTTCTCTCCGGTCCCAAAAGAACCCTTTCAACGCTTTCAAGAACCTCCGGTTGGCCAATCTCTTTTCTATCCCGTTTGGCAGCCAAAATAGAAGCTTCATTTAAAAGACTTTCCAGGTCGGCGCCGGTAAAACCCGGGGTTCTTTCAGCGACTTTCCGGAGATTAACCTCGGGGGCCAGGGGCTTTCCTCGGGAATGTATTTTTAAAATAGCCTCTCGGTCTTTAATGTCTGGTAGGTCAAGAATTACTTTTCTGTCGAAACGGCCGGGCCTTAAAAGTGCCGGGTCCAAGATATCCGGTCGGTTGGTCGCCGCCAGAACAATCAGTCCGATATTGGGTTCAAAACCGTCCAATTCAACAAGGATTTGATTCAACGTTTGTTCTCGTTCGTCATGGGAACCACCCAAACCGGCTCCGCGTTGACGGCCAACCGCGTCCAACTCATCAATAAAAACGATTGCCGGGAGATTTTTCTTGGCTTTAGAAAACAAGTCCCTGACCCTTGAGGCGCCCACTCCGACGAAAAGTTCAATGAACTCGGAGCCGGATATGTGGAAAAACGGAACACCCGCTTCTCCGGCCACGGCTCTGGCTAAAAGGGTTTTTCCGCAACCTGGAAGTCCGATTAATAGAACACCCTTTGGTATTTTTGCCCCCAATTTTATATATTTTTTCGGGTTTTTAAGAAAATCAACAATTTCAGTCAAATCATCTTTAGCCTCTTTAACGCCGGCCACGTCCTGAAATGTCGTTTTTACTTTTTTGTCTTGAGGGTTTATTTTTCTGGCTTGGCTTTCTCCGAATTTGAAGGCCTGCATTCCCGCCCCGCGTATCTGTTTAGAAAAGAAGAATATAATGATAATCAACAATAGCAGGGGGAAAAGAATGGGAAAAATGACATTAAAGAAGACGTCTTTCCCTTTAGTACTTTTGATATTTATTGAAACCCCGGAAAGTTCTTCGGGCGAAACCCCGTAATTATTTAAGAGGTTGATTAAAGACTCATTTTCTTCTTTAAAAGTAAAATAATTTTTTTGGTCGAACGAAAGAGAGTTCAAGCGGTCGTTTTCAACTGAAATTTCCTTTATCTCTTTATTTTTAATTTTTCCAACCAAGTCATTTAGACCGATTTCCTGGAGGTTTTTTGCCGGCGAACTAAGCAGGCTGAAAAACCCGGAGATAATCAAAAAAACAATTAAAAAGATGAGAAAATTTTTAAGTAATGATTTCATTTCTATTTTTTGTCCCTGGTTAAAGACAGGCCGAGACGATGATCGTCCGGTTCAACGGAGACAATTTTGAATTTTAACACATCCCCGGGCTTGGCAATACTGGAGATATCTTTGACCGGCTTGTCCGATAATTCGGAGATGTGCGCTAATCCATGGATGTCGGGATCCAATTCGACAAAAAGGCCGAAAGGATTGATTTTTAAAACTTTTCCTTCGACTTCTTGGCCGATTTTATATTTTTCTTTAACGCTTTTCCAGGGGTCTTTAATTAATCTTCTGATGGAAAGGGATATTTTACCGTCGTCGGTAATCCCGATAATCTCGGCTTTTATTTTATCTTCGATTTTAACAACGTCTTGCGGATGGTCTATTCTTTGCCAGGCAAGTTCGGAAATATGGACCAGCCCCTCTTGGTCTTTATCAAAGGTGATAAAAGCGCCGAAATCCACCAAGCCGCTGATTTTTCCCTGGACTACGTCGCCAATTTTATATTTACCGCCCGATCTTTTTTTGGTCGGAGAAATTTCTTTTTCAGAAACGATCAATTTACCGGATTCTTCGTCAATGGTGATTATTTTAACTTCCATTTCCTGACCGATGAAGCCTTTTAATTTTTCCAAAATCCTATTTTTATTTCCCTCTTCAACCCGGGGATAATGTTCCGGTTTTAATTGGGAGACCGGCAAGAATCCTTGAATTTTTCCGCAATGAACAATCAGGCCGCCTTTATTGGCTTCGGCTATTTTAACCGATACGGATTTTCCGTTTTTGGTGATTTCTTCAAGATTGTTCCAGGCCTTTTTATGACTGGCCTGGCGGAAAGACAATTCAATGAGCCCCTTTTCGTTTTCTAAATCAATGACCGTGGCGGAAATTTTATCCCCCTTTTCAAGGTTGGAGAATTCACCGGATTCGTCGAAAAGTTCGGGTCCCCTGACAATGCCGGTGGTCAGGCCGTTGATATCAAGGTAAATTTCATTGCGACCGATTTCAATAACGTCTCCCTCAATCAGGTCGCCGATGCGAGGAAGAGCTTTTACTAATTGGAAATAATCCTTTTTAATTGGTAAGTTTTTCATATAATACATTATAACGATTTTTAAAAGATTGACAAGCTTTTTTGTTTTTCCTATGATGCTTTTATGTTTTCCTCCAAAAAATCAACAGTTTTAGTTTTATTGTTTTTAACACTTGTAATCTTTCTTATTTTTGTCTATTTTTTTTGGCAGCCGGACAGTTTAATAAAATTTGCCCCTTCAAAAAAACTTTTTTATTTGCATTTTGATTTGAATGCGGTTCGGCGAGCGGGAAAATTCGGAAACAATTGGTTTGAAAGAGAACAAACGGAAGTTTTTTTGGAAAAATTATTCGAAGCAAATGAGAATTTATCATTGGTGGAAAATATTTTTAAGAACAAAGAAGTTTTGGACGAAATTGGTTTAATCGGCCTTTGGGAAACGCCTCCCGAAAAAAACGTAAACCCAAAAATCAATTTGGTTTTTCTTTTAAAGACGAAAAAATGGACGGAACCATCCTTAATATACAGTCAAATGAGGGACTTCAGGGTCAAAAAACTGACTGACAGAATTTGGGAGGTCTCTTTGAGAGAATACGTTTTGGCGGAAAATATAGTTATTGAGAAAAACGGTTTTTTGAGAAGAAACTTTTCTTTTTCAAAAATAATGCATCCGTCATGGGTTAGGGGTTATTTTTATCCCGGGGTGATGGAATTGCCGGACCGGGAAGATTCCAATGAAATGATTCGGATAAACTGTTTTTCTTTGGGGGTCGGCTCAGATGACCTGTTTTTTGAGCTGGAGTCTTTAATAAACGAAAAAAGGAATGTTTTGTCGCTGAATGATTTTGGAGAAAAGTCGGAACAGATGTTTGTTTTGATTTTTCCGAGAGACGGATCAATGAATGATTTTGAAAACAAAATAAAAATGGAACTGGCCCTTAAAAATCCGGTTGAAGAAAATGTTTTATTGCCGGACGGGACAAATTTTATAGAACTGAAGGCAGACCCCGGCGTTTACGAATTTATTAAGGAAGAGGTAGACGGTTTTGAGGTAAAGAGCCTGAAGTTTTTGACTGAACAGGAATCTTTGGAAATTTTTCTCCATCAGGACCAAAAATATTTTTATATTTCCAACCAACGGCACCTGTTTAAAGCGATTGATGGCGCGATAAGTCTTTTAAATCAAAACCAGTTGATTAAAGGGGTTTATCTTTTTATAAACGACAAGGGCGTCAGGGACCTGACCATTATTGAGAATCCGGAGTCAATAAAGGGGGTGTTAAGGATAATATAAGAGGGTTGTGGATAACCCCCTTGTTAATTGTTTTTTAATCTATATACTGGAATGAACGATAACCGATAAAGAATAAGGGCTTACCCCTTTTTTATCTTAATTCTCTAATTAAGTCAAAGTCTTATGTTTAACAACTCGTCAGTAAAAGAAATCTTACAAGAACGCCGTAAAAAAATTGAGAACGAACTTGAACAGGTGGCAAAAAAAAGCGGCCGGGGAGAGAATCGTTATGATACGGTATTTCCGGAATACGGGAGAGCCGAGGATGAAAACGCTGAAGAAGTAGCCGCCTTCATAGACAGCATTTCCGTCGGGGAAAATCTGAAAAAATCCCTTGATGAGACGGACCTGGCTTTAAAAAAGATTAGTTTAGGCAAATATGGTGTTTGTGAAGTTTGCGGAAAGAAGATCAGTAGAGAGAGACTGAAAATATTACCGACCGCCCGTTATTGTTTGACCTGTAAAGATGATAAAAGATAAAAATTGATTTTATCTCAATGAACAAGAAAATATTCTGGCTTAATATCATAGTTTTAGCCTTTTTTATTTTAGACAGAGTTTTAAAAGAGGTCGCCCTGAAAGGATTTGCCGTCAGAGCTTTATTTTTGGAATTTTCTTATTTTCCCAATCCCAACATTGCTCTGGGGATTCCCTTAAGAGGATTTTTACTTTATTTTTTATTGACCATTGTCATTCTGACGGTTGCGGCAATGCTCTATAAAAGTTATAAAAAAGAGAAAATGATTGAAGTTTTCTCTTGGACGATGATTTTAGTCGGGACGTTCAGTAATCTATTGGATAGGTTTAAATACGGTTTGGTGATAGATTACTTTAATTTGTCCTTTTTTACCGTTTTGAATTTGGCGGACGTAGCGATTTCTTTAGGGGTGATTATTTTAATCTGGCGGTTAACCGCTGATTAATTTTTTGCCAGGAAATTCTGAACGCCTTTGGCCGCGATGGCCCCTTCGGCCGCGGCCGTGATAATTTGTCTTAATTTGTCCGGCGGAGCGGTTATGTCGCCGGCGGCAAACAGACCAGGGATGCTGGTTTTCAGAAAACCGTCAACAACAACATAGCCGGAACGGTCCCTTTTTAAGGCCGGGTCAAAAATTATTTTTTGGCCGGCAGGCAGGGAGCCGATTTCAACAAAAAGTCCATCAACCCCCAGGACTTTTTTATTTTTATACGGCTTGTCTAAAACAAGGTGGTCGACGAACCGCTGGCCGCGAATTTCCCTTACCTGCCGGTTTAAAATCTTAACGATGTTTTTTTCCTGATTCACTTTTTTTTGCCAGGCTATTTGTCCGTCAAAAGATTTTTTACAATGAATGAGATAAACTTTTTTGGCTATTTTCGAAAGGAAAAGGGAAGAAGTCAGAGCGCTGTCCCCGCCGCCGACCACGGCCACCACTTTATTTTTAAAAAGCGGCCCGTCGCAGGTGGGACAATAAGTGACGCCCCGGCCGAAAAATTCTTTTTCTCCCGGAACGGAAAGAGTACGGTGATGCATTCCCAAAGCCAGAATAATAGTTTTGGTTTCAATGTCCTTATTCAAGTTTGTTTTGATTTTAAAAATGTTTTTGGATTTTTCAATGCGCATCACTTCGGCATTGGTTATCTCCACCTGATATTCTTTCGCCTGAGAGAGGAATTTTTCCATTAATTCATTACCGGTGATGGAGGGGCAACCGGGATAATTTTCTACCCGGTAGGCTTCGGCCGCCGTTCCGCCTTGGGCAATGCCAATAATCAGGTGTTTCAGACCGTAACGCGAGGCGTAAATTGAAGCGGTTAGGCCGGCCGGGCCGGCGCCAATGATGATTAGGTCGTAAATCATGTTTTAAGTATAAGTAAAGCTTGAAATTAAAATTTATTGCACGGACAACAAAGTATTTTAATTATACCTAATTCAATTAAAATTACAAACCCTCTTGTTTTGTTTTCAAAGTTTGGTTATGATATTAATGTTAGTGATAATCATATGCCAAAAAAATTTTCTAAAAGCGTAAGAAAATATATTCGCCAAGAAAAGGCCCGTTTCCGCCGGGAAATTCCCGATTTTGCCGGTCAAAAAAAATCATTCCAGGAATTGTATAAAAGATTTTCTTCACTTAAAAGTAAAACAGGTTAATAATCTCTAAAAAGATGTCTAAGAAAGGGATCATTTTGGGTTATGTGTTTTTCGTCGCGGTTGCGATTCTGTTCTATTTTTTGTTTCAAAAAGATTTTTTAAAGACCTCCTCCGAAATTTCTCCGGAAACGCCCCTGGAAACCTCCGCGGAAAATTTAATTAATCCGGAAGAAAAAATTTTAACCATAGAACAGGGAGAAGGACTTAAGGAAATAGGGGAAAAATTAAAAGAACAAGGGTTTATAAAAAACAATCTGCTTTTTAAGGCCTACGTTCTTTTAAGCCGGGTTAAAAACGATTTTTGGCCGGGAGAATATCATCTGACGACCAATATCAGTCTGAAAGATTTGATTAAAACCTTGACTGGAACTCCATTGGCTCCGGAGAAAACAATTACCATCATTGAAGGTATGACCAATAAGGAGCTGAAAGAGGTTTTAGAAAGAGAGAGTCTTATCACGGACGATTTTTTTTCCGCCCTTGAGGAGGTTAGTCAGGATGAAACATTATTGGCGAAATACGAGTTTTTAGAATCAGCGGATAATGCCGGTCAGGACAAGGAAGCCCGGCTGCAGGGTTATCTATTTCCCGACACATACCGGTTTTATCAGGAAACAACTTCTGTGGCGGTTATAGAGAAGATGTTGGATAATTTTAATGAAAAATTGGATTCGGAAATGAGAAAAGAAATCGCCGAATCAGGGAAGACGATTTATGAAATGATAACCATGGCCTCTTTGATTGAAAAAGAAGCCGCCCTTGACCAGGACCGTCGTTTAGTGGGAGATGTTTTTTGGCGGCGGCTTAAAGAAGGTTGGGCCCTTGAATCCTGCGCCACGGTCAATTATATCCTGGGGTCGCCGAAAGAAAGATTGACTTACGATGACACCAGAACAACCTCGCTCTATAACACCTACCTTCATCAAGGCCTGCCTCCCGGACCGATTAATAACCCCAGTCTTTCTTCAATTAAGGCGGCGATTGAACCTTTAAAAAATGATTATTGCTGTTTTCTTTCTACTGACGAAGGAAAAATTATTTTCAGCAAAACAATAACCGAACATAACAGGAATAAAGAAATTTATTTGACTCCGTAGAAAAAATGATAAAAAAAATTGCTTTAAAAATAAAAGGATTGTTTTTTTGGGCGGACGAGTTTCTGTTTAAGATACCGATTATCGGCAAGCGTCTTTATTTAAGGCAACTGACCAAATTTATCATTTCCGGAGGATTATTAACCCTGGTTGATTTCGCCATTTACATCTTTTTAACCCGCGTTTTCTTTTTCTGGCAGACCCATTATCTCTGGGCTAATTTTGTCTCTATGTCCGTCGGGGCGGTAGCCAGTTTTATTCTTAATAAAAATTGGGTTTTTAAAGACCGGGGAGAAAATATCACTTCCCAATATATCAAGTTTTGGGTTGTCGGCGGAGTCGGGGGTATGGTTTTTTATCAGTTTTTGCTTTATGTCTTCGTTGAGACGGGAAACGTTTATGACCTTCTGGGCAAGGCTTTGGCCGCCATCATCGTTTTATTTTTTCGTTTCGTCGTTCAGAAGTTTTGGATATTTAAATAAGAGATTTTGTCCAAAATTTAGTGTATGAAATTAGATAAACAAAAAAAAGGCAGGATTTTGCAGAAAATTATCATTGGTATCGTCGCCTTGGCGACTGTTTTTGTTTTTGATTTCTGGTTGTTCATGCCCAAGAATCTTCCCGCAACCCCGGTTGAGGAA
>CAZAGY010000017.1:0-11109 GCA_964485025.1 uncultured Gammaproteobacteria bacterium | reverse complement strand
AAACCAGAAATAAGAAAAAATGGACGAATAAATATATTATTCAAAGAAGAATTAAGAAAAAAAGAAAAAAATAATCAATTAAAATATGGCAAGAAGTTTAAAAAAAGGTCCCTGGGTTGATCCGAAATTGTTGAAAAAAATCCTAAAATTATCCACCAAAGGCGGATCCGCCTCGGGCGGAGAGTCAGGGGATAAAACAGTGGTAAAAACTTGGTCAAGAAGTTCGACGATTGTGCCCGAAATGGTGGGATTTACCATCGGGGTTCATAATGGAAAAATTCATGTGCCGGTGTTTATTGTTGAAAATATGGTAGGGCATAAATTGGGAGAATTTTCTCCGACAAGAAAATTCGTTAGACACGGCGGTAAAATGCAAAGAGAAATAGAAGCAGTGGCGGCGACTAAAAAATAGATAAAAATCAGATAAGGTTTATTGAAAAACTGCATAAAAATTAACAGAGTCCAATCTTAAGACAAACAAAATTATGGAAATTAGAGCCAAAGGAAAATATCTAAAAATATCGCCCAAAAAAGTAAGGTTGGTCATTGACCTGATCAGGCAAAAAAATGCCTTAGAATCTTTGGATTATTTGAAATTTATCCCTAAAAAAGCAAGTTATTTAATTGCCAAGGTTTTAAAATCAGCTATATTTAACGCGGAACACAATTTTAACTTAAAAAAAGAAAACCTTTTTATAAAAGAAATTTTTGTCAATCAAGGGCCGGTTCTTAAGCGCTGGCGGGCCAGAGCTTTCGGTCGCGCTTCCGAAATCCGCAAAAAAAGCTCACATTTAGAGATTATTTTAGGGGAAAATGTCCCCGGTCCGGAGATTAAGCCGGTTAAACAGGAGATAGAGAAACCAATTTCCGAAGAAGAATTAAAAATAAAATTTAAAGAAGAAGTTCATAATGAAAGAACGGATAATTTTCAGGAGGAAACAGGTCACCTCAACGGCGACCCGCTGAAAAAGCGGGAGAGAAAAGAACCGGGGAAAACCAAGACCAAGGAAAGAGGAGCCTTAAAGAGAATTTTTAGAAGAAAAAGCATATAATATTATGGGAAGAAAAGTAAATCCAAAAATTTTTCGTACACCGTTAATTAGAGATTGGGAATCAAAATGGTTCGCCAAAAAGCATAAATTCAGACAGTTTCTGAAAGAAGATTTACAAATCAGAAAATTTTTAGAGAAGAAACTGAAAAACTGCGGAATTGCAAAAATCAGCATTGAACGGGTAGCCAATACAATCAAGGTTGTTATCTACACGGCCAAACCGGGTTTGATTATCGGTCGGGGAGGGGTTGATATAGAAAAATTAAAAGGAGAAGTAAAAAAATTTTTAACCGACAATATGATTTTGGAAGTGAATGTTATTGAAGAGAAGTTTCCGGGTCTTTCCGCGACGGTGGTACTTGAAGGAGTTATTTCTGAATTAGAAAAAAGAATTCCCTTTCGCCGGGTAATGAAGAAGGTGGTAAAACAGGTGCAAATAAACAGGGCAAAAGGAGTTAAAGTTATGGTTAACGGCCGTTTAGGCGGCGCGGAAATTGCCCGGTCGGAAAAATTGATTTGGGGGAAACTTCCACTCCAAACATTAAGAGCTGATATTGATTATGCCAGAGGAACGGCTTTCACGGTTTACGGAACCATAGGCGTAAAAATTTGGATTTATAAAGGTGAGAAATTTAGTCCGTCAGAACATGAGAACGTTAAAACATAACACAATCTCCGTTTATGGCAGATAAGACGAATCTCATAAAGATTTGTTATATCCAAACGTTCCAATGTTAAAATGCTAAAATGAATTCGTATGTTAATGCCCAAAAAACAAAAACACAGAAAATGTCATAAGGGTCGTCATAGAAAAAAAGGAGTGTCAACCAGAGGAACAACCCTTGCTTTTGGCGAATACGGTTTAAAAAGTTTGGAGCACCGCTGGATTACCGGAAGACAGATAGAATCGGTGCGCCGCACCCTCACCCGTGCTTTTAAAAAGAAAGGAAGAATTTGGATTAGGATTTTTCCCGACAAGCCGGTAACTGCCAAAGGAGCGGAAGTTCCTATGGGAAAAGGAAAAGGGGCAGTTGATCATTTTGTCGCCGTAGTCAGACCGGGAATGATTCTTTTCGAGATGACAGGTGTATCGGAAGACGTGGCTAAAGAGTCGTTTAAATCAGCCGCCCATAAACTGCCAATCAAGACCAGATTTATTGTCAAATAAATAAAATGAAAATAGAAGAATTAAAACAAAAAAGCAAACAAGAATTAGAAAGATTATCAAGGGAATCAAAAGAAAAACTCAGAGTTTTGAATTTCGATTTACAATTAAAACAATCAAAAAACGTAAGGGAAATACGAAGAGTGAAAAAATTAATCGCCAGGATATTTACCCTTATAAATCATGAGCCCCGTTAGGAATTTTTTAGCGGAGTTCGTCTAGATTAATTATTTATATATCAATATGTCAATAAAAATTTCTAACAGGGTGAATAAGAAAAGATCGTTTAAAGGAATCGTTGTCAGTAATAAAATGGATAAGACCGCGGTGGTAAAGATAGACAGAATAAAGATTCACCCGCTTTATAAAAAGAGATATAAGGTAAGTAGAAAATATAAAATTCACGACCCGAAAAATGAAGCTAAGGTCGGTGATTGGGTTATTTTCGAAGAATGCAGGCCATTGTCAAAAGATAAAAGATGGCGTTTAATTGAGATTAAAAAATAAGCATGATCCAACCGCGAACAATGTTAAAAGTTATCGATAATACCGGAGCCAAAGAAATAATGTGCATCCACGTTTTTGGCGGACATAAGAAACGTTATGGTCATATCGGTGATATCATCACGGCTACAATCAAAAAGGCGGTTCCTCACACTTCGGTTAAAAAAGGACAAATAGTTCACGCGGTTATTGTAAGAACGAGAAAGGAATGCCGGAGGCCGGACGGAACTTATATCAGATTCAATGACAACGCCGCCGTAATAATCGATAAAAAAAACAAAGAGCCAAAAGGAAACAGACTCTTCAGTGCGGTGGCCAGGGAATTAAGGGATAAGGGGTTTACCAAGATAATTTCTTTGGCTCCCGAAGTCCTGTAATTGAATTATTTTAATTTCAAATTCGGTTATATATAATTTATGAAAATTAAAAAAGGCGATACAATTCAAATAATCAGCGGTAAAGACAAAGGAAAAAAGGGAAAGGTCCTCAGGGTTATGCCCAAAGATAATAAAATTGTTGCTGAGGGTTTGAATTTAGTTACTAAACATGTTCGTCCCAAGCGGGTCGGGGAAAAGGGTCAAAGAATCAGAATGGCGACACCTTTAAACGTTTCAAAAGTTCTATTGGTTTGCCCCCGCTGCAAAAAAACAATAAGAGTGGGTTACAAAATTTTAACCGACGGAATAAAAAAAAGGTTCTGCCGGAAATGCAAAGACGTTTTTTAAACAGATAGTTTTATGAATTTGAAACAACACTATTTAAAAAAGGTAGTCCCGGAGTTGACTAAAGTTTTTGGATATAAAAATAAACACGCCATTCCCAAAATAGAAAAGGTGGTCGTTAATGTCGGTTTAAATCGGGCGATGACGGAAAAAGATCAAAAATATACAGACCTGGTGGTGGAAACAATTTCTAAAATAACCGGTCAACGGCCGGTGATTAATTTAGCGAAGAAATCAATTGCCGGTTTCAAGATTAGAGAAGGCTTACCGGTGGGCGCGCACACAACATTAAGAGGGCCGAGAATGTACGATTTTATGGAGAAGTTGATTAATATCACTCTGGCGAGAATAAGAGATTTCCGCGGAGTGGATCAGAAAAATATTGACCAGCAGGGCAATTTATCCATAGGGTTTAAAGAACAAACAGTTTTTCCGGAGGTACTTCAGGAAAGCATTGAAAAAACCCATGGTTTGCAGGTCGTAATCACCACTACCGCCAAAAAAAGAGAAGAATCTTTAATGCTGTTTAAATTATTAGGATTTCCTTTTAGAGAAAAATAATATGTCGACAAAAGCCCAAGCTAATAAATCAAAAAGAAAGCCAAAATATCAGACAAGGATTGTTCGCCGTTGTTGGCGTTGCGGTCGAAAACATGGTTATATGAAAGAATTCGACCTCTGTCGCATATGTTTTAGGGAGTTGGCGTCAAAGGGAGTTATTCCCGGAGTAAGAAAATCTTCTTAGTAAGAAATATTATAGCATTGCAATACGGCAACATTACAACATAAGATTAATAAATTAATATTTAAAACGAATTAGTAAAAATAAAATTTAAATATTAGAATGTTTAAACGTTCTAATGTTAAAATGAATTTATTATGACTGATCCAATCGCTGACATGTTAACAAGGGTTCGGAACGCCCTGATGGTCAAAAAGACAGAGGTTATTTTACCTTACTCAAAAATCAAATTCGCCTTGGCAAAGATTTTAGAGCAGGAGAAATGGATAAAAAATGCGGAAATTTTTGGCTTGGGTGATGAGGAAAAAAAGTTTTCTAAACAAATAAAAATCGTTTTGAAATATAACGAAGATAATCAGCCGGCAATCGGCACCATTAAGAGGATCAGCAAGCCCGGTCGCAGAATATACGTGAAGAAGGAAAAGATTCCCAGAGTTTTAAATGGTTTCGGAATTAATATTTTATCCACCTCTCAGGGATTGATGGTTGATCATGAAGCAAAAGAAAAAGGACTGGGAGGAGAAATAATTTGCGAAGTATATTAAAATTATGTCAAGAATAGGCAAAAAACCAATTTCTATTCCGCCGGAAACAGAGATAAAAGTGGAAAATCAGCAAATATCGGTTAAAGGGCCGAAAGGAGAGTTAAAGCTGTCTGCGCTTGAGTTTTTGAAAATAGAAATAAAAGAAAACCAGTTGAATATTTCAGTTAAGGACCCGGAAAATAAAAAACAACGTTCTTGCTGGGGAACCTTCAATGTTCTGATTTCAAATATGATCCAAGGCGTAAATCAAGGCTTTGAAAAGAAATTAGAATTGGTTGGGATTGGCTATAAGGCAAAAATAAGCGATAATAAACTTGTCCTTAATATCGGTTTTTCCCATCAAGTTGATTTTATCCTTCCCGAAGGTATCAAAGTGAGCGTCGAGCAAAATATCATCACCATTCAGGGCATTGACAAGCAATTAGTGGGAGAAACAGCGGCCAGAATCAGAAAATTGAAAAAACCGGAACCTTATAAAGGCAAGGGTATAAAATATATTGATGAAATAATAAGAAGAAAATCAGGGAAAAAGGCGGCAACAAGTTCTTCTTAATAGCGAATATTTATGAGAAAGATATTGAAGCATACAAAACGACAAATACGTCATAAACGCATAAGATCAAAAGTGAAAGGAACAGATCAGTGTCCGCGTCTTAGCGTTTTCAGAAGCAATAAATACATCTATCTTCAATTAATTGACGATCAAAAAAGTAGGACGTTGGCGGCCATTGACGACCGAAAAATTAAACTTAAAAAAGTCGTTTCAACGGCGACCCGCCAAAAAGACGGGGAAAATAAAGATAAATTGTCTTCCAAAAGAGCTACTGCCTTTGAAATTGGTAAGTTACTGGCCGGAATCGCCACCGAAAAAAAGATTAAAAAGATAGTTTTTGACCGCGGTGGATATAAGTATCATGGGCGGGTAAAAGCCGTAGCCGACGGACTTCGCGCCGGAGGATTAGAATTTTAAACAAATGAACAAAGAAAGACGAATTAAAAACAAATCTTTGCCCGGCATTAGGATGGAACCGGAGTTTATTCAGCAATTAGTGGATTTAGCCAGGGTAACAAGAGTGGTTAAGGGCGGAAAACGTATGAGTTTGCGCGCCTGTATTGTTAGCGGTAATCATAAAGGGGAAATAGGCATGGGCGTAGCCAAGGGGATGGATGTTTCCGTGGCCATTGAAAAAGCCGTAAGGAAAGCCAATAGGGATTTGATAAAAGTTCCCATCGTCAATGATACTATTCCACACTGGGTTAAGGCGAAATATGGGGCAGCAAAAGTATTGCTCAGGCCGGCGAGAAAGGGACATGGAATTGTGGCCGGAGGAGCGGCAAGGATAGTTTTATCATTGACTGGAATCAAGAACGTCACCGCCAAAATACTGGGTTCAAAAAGTAAAATTAACAACGTTAAGGCGACCTTAAAAGCCCTGGGGTCGTTAAAAGTTAGAAATATAGAATAAATTTATGTCTATTAAATTATCCAATTTAAAACCGAATCCCAAATCAAAAGGCCGGCGTAAAAGGGTTGGACGGGGTAATAATTCCACGGATCCCGGCAATTATTGCGGTCGGGGAATGAAAGGACAGAGAGCAAGAAGTGGCGGTAAAAAAGGATTGAAAATCAGAGGTTTAAGGAGCGTGATAAAAAGTTTTCCCAAAATGAAAGGTTTTAAGCCGAAACCTTCGAATTTTCAAATAATTAATTTATCGGTTATAGAAAAATTTTTTAATGACAATGACGTGGTTGATACGGGTAAATTAATCCAAATAAACTTAATGAAAAACGGGCAAAAAAAAATTAAAATTTTAGCTGAAGGGAAATTGACGAAAAAATTAACCGTTAGAGCCCACGCCTTCTCCAAAAATGCGGAAGAATTAATAAAAAAAGCCGGAGGAAAGGCGGTTAAGATTTAACAACTTAATTCAATAAAATGTTGGAAAAAATAAAACAAGTTTGGCAAATTAAGGATTTGAAAAAAAGCCTTTTATTTGTTTTAGGTATGTTGGTTATTTTTCGTGTAGCGGCGCACATTCCCATTCCCGGCGTAAACTTAGATAACTTAAAGGAGTTTTTTTCCCGTAATGAAATGCTTGGTATGTTAAACATTCTTTCCGGAGGCGCAATGGCAAATTTTTCTTTGGTAGCCATGGGCGTGTCGCCGTACATTACCGCCTCAATCATCGTCCAGCTTTTAACCATGATAATTCCCCGTTTGGAAGAATTAAGCAAAGAAGGAGCCACCGGTTACCAAAAAATCAATCAATATTCGCGCTTATTAACGATTCCTTTGGCTATTTTACAGTCTTATGCCATGATAATGATTTTCCGTCAGTCCAGTCAGCCGATAATCGGTTCTTTGTCAAGGTTCGAATTATTCAATGTGGTGATGGTTATGAGCGCCGGAACAGTTTTTCTTATGTGGCTGGGAGAATTGATTACTGAAAAAAAGATGGGTAACGGCGTTTCCCTGATTATTTTCGCCGGTATTATTGAAAGAATCCCCGTTTCTATTCAACAAACAATCGCTACAGTTTCAAAAGACCAGATTTTTAATTTATTGATTTTAATTGTTTTAGCTCTAATCACCATTGCCGGCGTCGTGATCATCACCGAGGGTCAACGAAATATTCCCGTCACTTATGCCCGCCGGATTCGCGGCAATCGTATGTATGGAGGGACAGACACTTATTTGCCTTTGAAAGTAAATCAAGCGGGTATGATTCCAATTATTTTTGCCATCTCCATCGTTTTGTTTCCGGGATTAATCGGTCAGTTATTATCCCGTTCCGGTTCGGCGTTTATCAATAAATTCGGACAAATTTTAATGAGCATTACCCAAAATCAATTGATTTACGGTTTAACATATTTTGCCCTAGTGGTGGCTTTCACTTATTTTTATACCAGCATTATATTCCACCCGACCCAAATTGCCGATAACCTGCAGAAACAAGGAGGATTTATTCCCGGTTTAAGACCCGGTCAGCCAACCGCCGATCACCTGACCGCCATCAGCACCAGAATTATGTTGGTCGGAGCATTGTCTTTGGGGCTTATTGCCGTTTTGCCGATTATTACCCAAAACGTTTTTAAATTTTCCACCTTTACCATCGGAGGAGCGGCGATTTTAATCGTCGTCAGCGTCGTTTTGGAAACGGTTAAACAAATCCAGGCCCAGATTTCCATGCATGAATATGAGGGTTTGGGTTAAAAAAATATAAAATAATATTTATCATGACAGAACAAGAAAGAAAGGAAATCCAAAAACTAAAAATCGTTTTTATTGGTCGGCCGGGTTCGGGCAAGGGCACACAGGTGGACTTATTGCATAAAAATTTAGATTTAATTTTGATTCCTTCTCCCGGGGAGATTTATCGCGACCCGGAATTCAGGAAAACGGAAATAGGACAGAAAGTTTGTCCTATTATTGATAAAGGAGAATTTGCGCCGAATGAAATTACCAACCGGCTTATGAAAGAGAAAATTTTTGAATTGACCGAAAACAATATTAAGGGTTTTATTTCCGAAGGTTATCCCCGAACATTGGGTCAGGCGGAATTCGCCGACAAAGAAATAGGCATTGATTTATTGATCAATTTGGAAGTGCCGGAGAACGAAATAGTGCAAAGATTATCTAGCCGCCGCATTTGTCCCAAATGCAAGACAAATTATAGCTTAATTAAACAACCCCCCAAGCGGGAAGATACCTGCGATTTATGTCATACGCTCTTAATTAAAAGAGAAGATGATATGCCGGAAGCAATCAGAAACAGAATGGAAGTTTATCGTCACACCGCCGAACCGACAATTGAATATTATCGTCAACAAAATAAAGTAATCAATATCAACGGAAACCAATCCGTTAAAAAAGTCTTTGATGATATAATGCAAAGTTTATTAACTAGAATATGATTTTGATTAAAACGCCTGAAGAAATTGAGATTATGCGTCAGGCCGGAAGAATCCTGTCTGAGGTTATGAAAAAAATCGTCCCGAATATTCAACGGGACGTTTCTACTTTAGAGCTGGACAGATTGGCGGAAAAATTAATTCTTCAAGCCGGCGCCGAGCCGGGTTTTAAAGGTTATAAAACAGGGAATAAAATTTATCCGGCTACCCTTTGCGCTTCAATTAATGAACAAGTGGTTCACGCTTTGCCGCGAAAAGACAGGATTCTGAAAGAAAGGGATATTATCGGCCTTGATTGCGGAGTCAAATACAAAGATTATTATTCGGATATGGCTTTGACTGTCGGGGTGGGTAAAATCTCTTCGGAAGCCGAAAAACTTATTAAAGTGACAAAAGAATCGTTAGAGATAGGGATAAAGAACATAAGGCCGGGCGTTTACTTGGGAGATATTTCATGGCTTATTCAGTCATATGTTGAAAAAAACGGTTTCTCGATTGTTCGTCAATTGTGCGGACACGGGGTTGGCAGGGACTTGCATGAAGAGCCGAATATATTCAATTACGGTAATAAAGGAACTGGCCCGGTATTGAAATCGGGAATGGTTTTGGCTATTGAGCCAATGGTTAATTCTGGCGGTTGGAAAGTGAAAACATCGGATGATGGATGGACGATTGTCACCGAGGACGGGTCTTTATCGGCCCACTTTGAACACACGATTTTAATTACGGAAAAGGGGGCGGAGGTTTTAACAAGTATTGACAAAAACAATTAAATTTGATATTTTAAGTACAACAATTTCAACATAATATTCAAAAGGAGGAAATATGAGAGAAGAAGTTAAAGCGGGGATTGTTTTTTCCGCGGTATTTTTACTGCTAATGCTGGTTCTTCACAACCAGCCGGGAGCGATAGTTCTGAGTTCCTTAACGGCGTGTTTTGTGGTTCTGATAACGAATATCGGGGCCAAGGTTTCCTGGAATACCTTAATGTGCGTCAATCCGTCGCTGGTGGCGATTTTCATTAAACTGGCGAAGAAGGGCACCGTTTTTGACATAATCTTTTTTGCTCTTCTGATAGGATTATGCATCTTGGTATTTATTTTCTGGGCTTTTCATTTGATGAATAAATCCAGAGAAAGGTATTACCCAAAGGGACCCAATCCGGGGAGAATGAAAAGGAGGTTTTTTTTCGGCCAAGGGATTATTCTCATCTTCATTATCATTGTCACGTTGATAATTAAATAGGGATATTTATATATCAAACAGAGGACCCATAAGGGTCCTTTTCTGTAAATAAAAAAGGGTGACCTAGGGGAATTGCACCCCTACTGAGAACTCCACAGGTTCCCGTGCTAACTGTTACACCAAGGCCACCATATTTTATGGTACCCCCAAGAGGAGTCGGACCTCTATCTAGAGTTTAGAAAACTCTTATTCTATCCGTTGAACTATGGGGGCTTAATTTTATTTTAATTTACATTCTTCTTAAAGCAATAATTCTTTCTTTTATTGGCGGATGAGTGTTGAAAAGATTGGCGGTGAAACTTTTTACTTGACCAAAAGGACTGGCAATGTATAAATGGGCGGTGGCGCCATTGGCGTTTTTCAGAGGCTGAGCGTATTGGGATATTTTTTCCAAAGCGTTTGCCAAACCCTCCGGATAACGGGTCAGAAGAACGCCCGAAGCATCGGCCAAATATTCTCTTTTTCTGGAAATAGCCAGTTTGATTAACTGGGCGATTAAAGGGGAGAGAACGATTAAAATTATGCCGATAACGAAGAAGACGGTATTGGCGGACCCTTGTTTACTGTTTCGGTTACGGCCGCCAAACATTCCCATTCTGAAAAACCAGTGAGTTAAAATAGTGATTATTCCCACTAAAACCACCACCAAAGTCATTAATCTGATGTCATAATTTTTTATATGGGATAATTCATGGGCAATCACTCCTTCCAGTTCCTCGTTTTCCATTTTTTCAATAATTCCCGTGGTTAAAGCGATGGAAGCGTGTTTCGGGTCACGGCCGGTGGCAAAGGCGTTGGGTGACGGGTCGTCAATGACATATATTTTAGGAGTGGGTATGCCGGCGGTAATGCAAAGATTTTCCACCATTCTGAAGACATATGGATTGTCTTGCTTTTTTGTTTCTTTTGCTCCGGCGGTCCAAAGGGCCACTTTATCCCCGGAATAATAACCACTCAAGCTCATTATCAAAGCGATTATCACCGCCATGATTATACCTGCGTAACCCGTATCGCTGATTTTAGTGAAAATCCAACCAAGAAAAAGAATGAAGAGAATAAAAATGGTTGTTAAAATAAATGATTTTCTTTTATTGTTGTCTATTTGAGAATACATGCGAAATTTATTAAAATTTACGAGTTATGAAATAACGAAGAAAATTTTATTATAAATTTGAGCACCCTGTTAAATAAGATTTGAGACGAGTTTTCAAAAACATTTTA
>CAZAGY010000016.1:0-11148 GCA_964485025.1 uncultured Gammaproteobacteria bacterium | reverse complement strand
TGGATTGACCGATACGTTTAATTTGCCAATAATCCTTCATTGCCGGGGAAGTAAAGGAAACGGAGAAGACGCTTACAAAGAATTATTAAAAATCATTAAAGGATTGGGAAAAACGCCTCGGGGAGTAATTCATTGTTTTTCCGCTGACTGGGAGATTGCCCAAGAATTTTTAAAATTTGATTTTTACGTCGGTTTTGACGGACCAATCACTTTTAAAAACGCCAACCCAGAAGTTTTGAAAGCGGTGGAAAAAACGCCTTTAAACAGGATTTTACTGGAAACAGACAGTCCTTTTTTAACCCCTGAACCGTACCGCGGACAGAGAAACCAGCCGGTTTACGTCCGTTTCATCGCCCGGAAAGTAGGGGAGATAAAAAACGTTTCTTTTGAAAAAGTGATTAAAGAAACAGATAAGAACGCTAAAAAATTATTTGATATTAAATAACGATTTTACCATTCTTGTTCCGGAGAAGAAACAAAATTTATACTCTTAATAAAGAGTTTTTTCTTTGTCAATACGGGTTCGACAAAGAATATATTCTATGTTAGAATGTTGTATATGTCGGAAAAAGAATTACAGAATAAAAGTTTAAAAAATTTAAATCCTGAACAGCAAAAGGCAGTCAGCCACGGTTCCGGTCCTCTAATGATAGTGGCCGGCGCCGGTACGGGTAAGACAACGGTTATCACCAGAAGAATCGCCTGGCTTATTTCAAATAAACTGGTCAAAACAGACGAGATTTTAGCTTTGACCTTTACCGAGAAAGCAGCCCAGGAAATGGAAGAAAGAGTAGACCGCTTATTGCCTTATGGATACGTGGATTTATGGATATCTACTTTCCATTCTTTTTGCGAAAGGATTTTACAGGAGCACGCTTTGGACATCGGACTGCCCTTAAATTTTAAATTACTCAACGAAGCCCAGCAGTGTTTTTTAGTTCAGGAGAATTTTAGCAAGTTCAATCTTGATTATTACCGGCCTTTAGGCAACCCCACTAAATTTATCCAAAGTTTGGTTAAGCATTTTTCCCGAGCCAAGGACGAATTAATCAGTCCGGAACAGTATCTGGAATACGTGGATAATCTGAAAATGGACAAGGATACGACCATGTCTGGCGAACAAATAAATCAGGAAATCAGTCGTTTAAAGGAAATAGCAGGGGCTTATCATTCTTATCAGCAATTACTTTTACAAAACAACGCTTTAGATTTTGGTGATTTAATTAATTATACTTTAATGCTTTTTGAAAAAAGGCCGCAAATTCTAAAAAAATACAAGCAACAATTCAAGTATGTTTTAGTTGATGAATTTCAAGACACCAACTGGGCTCAGTACAAGTTATTACAGATGTTGGCCGGAGCCAAAGATAATTTGACGGTTGTTTTAGATGATGATCAGGCCATTTACTTATGGCGCGGGGCTTCTTATAACAATGCGCTTCAGTTTAAAAAAGATTATCCGGAATCAAAGCGGGTCGTTTTAGTAAATAACTACCGTTCCAAGCAGAATATTCTAGACTTGGCTTATAATTTTATTCAACTTAACAATCCGGAGAGGTTGGAGGCTCAGGAAAAAGAAATAGTGAAAAAACTCAAGGCGGAAAATAAGGGTAAGGGAGAGATTATTCATTTGCATGTCAAAACCCAGGGAGACGAGGCCAAGACAGTAGTAAAAAAAATTACAGAATTAAAAAAACAAGATAAAGAAATAACTTGGAATGATTTTGCCATTTTGGTTAGAGCCAATAGTCAGGCGGAAATGTTTGTCCAAGCTTTGAATTTAGCGAACATACCTCATCAGTTTTTAGCTCGTTCAGGCTTGTTTTCCAAGCCGGTAATTTTAGACATTCTTTCCTATTTAAAATTACTCGATAATTATCATGAGAGCCCGGCGGTTTATCGGGTTCTGACTTCACCGATTTTTTACGATAAAATAAACGGCGATGACTTGGCTAATTTGACCAATTTTGCTCACAGAAAAGCATGGTCTCTTTATGAAGCCATGCAAAAAGTAGCGGCAGTTCCCAAAATTTCCGGAAAAGCCGTTGAACAGATAAATATTTTTTTATCCTTGATTCAAAAACACACCGATTTGACTAAAACTGAGAATGTTAGCAAGGTAATTTACGCTTTTTTGGAAGATTCCGGTTATCTAAAGATATTATCCGGTCAGGAGGACAAGAACGAAAAAAGAAACGGCGAAACAATTTTTTGGTTAAATCAATTTTTTAAAAAAGTCGAGAACTTTGAAGCAATTAATTTTGATAAATCGATTAATAATTTCAATCGGATGATAGATTTAATGATTACCACCGGCGACACCGGAAGCATTGACGCCGAATTGGAAGAAGGCCCGGAATCAGTCAAAGTCAGTACGGTTCACAGCATCAAAGGTTTAGAATTCAAATACGTTTTTATTGTCAATTTGGTGGATAAAAGATTTCCTACTATTGAGCATCGGGAAGCCATTGAGTTGCCCAAGGATTTAATGAAAGAAATTATTCCCCAAGGGGACGTTCATTTACAGGAAGAAAGAAGGCTTTTTTACGTTGCTTTAACCAGGGCTAAACAGGGATTATATTTAACTTCAGCTGAAGATTACGGAGGTAAGACGATGAAAAAGTCATCGCGTTTTCTTTACGAACTCGGGTTAATTGATAAAGAAAAACCTTTGAAAGTTCAACCAAAAATAGGAATCTTAGAAAAATCGGAAATTAAACCAACGGTAAAGCCGGTCGTTTTGCCGGTACGTTTCAGTTTTTCTCAGTTGATAGCTTTTGATACCTGCCCTTTGCAGTATAAGTTTTCCTTCATTCTAAACATTCCCCGGCGAGGGAGATATGTTTTCAGTTTTGGCAAGAGTTTGCATAAGACTCTTTATCAATTTTGTCAGGCCTGGAGGACCGAAAGAAAATCAAAACAAAAAGATTTATTCGGCCAAAAAGCAAAGGAAAAAATTTTATCTTTCAATGATTTGATAAAAATTTATGAGCAGTGCTGGATTGATGAATGGTATGAAAGCAAAGAACATCGGGAAAAATACAAGGAAAAGGGCCGGCAGACCTTAAAGATGTTTTACGAGGATTTAATCAACACCAAGCCAAAGATAAAATATTTGGAAAAAGGGTTTAATTTTAAAATAGGAGAATACATTATTAAGGGTTTTATTGATAGAGTCGATGAGGGCGAAGGCGGTTTAGAAATTATTGATTATAAAACGGGACAGGGCGGAGCCAAGAACCTTGATTTGGAAAAGAAACAGCAGCTTTATATTTATCAGCTGGCCGCCAGAAAGTTGACGGAAGCTTTTGACCGACCGGTTCAGCAGCTGACTTTTTATTATTTGGAAACAGGAGAAAAGATTTCTTTTTTAGGGCAAGAAGAAGATTTAAATAAAGTGGAGGAAAAAATCATCAGAACCATCGAAAAAATAAAACAAAGTGATTTTCTCCCGACTCCGAGTCGCGCTTGCCAATTTTGCGATTTTTTCAACATTTGCCAGTACCGACAGGAATAAATTGATTGCCAAATTTTGAGATAATGTTAAAATATATTGCGGAAACAGTTATATAATAAATATATTTATCATTTTTTATGACTTTAAAAAAATATCTTAATTTAATGGTGATTTTAACTGTTATTTGCTGGCTGGCTTGGGTTTTTGTCTTATTTTTCATTAATCCCGAAGAAACCGGTTTAATTGGTTTTGTTTTATTTCATTTTAGTTTATTTCTGGCTATTTTGGGCACAGCTTCCATTCTTGGTTTTATTATCCGCGCTCGTTTTAATCAGGGTCCGGTTTTTAAGCAAGTGGAAGTATCTTTCCGTCAGGGGATATGGCTGGGTTTATTAATAGTGGGCTTGCTTTTATTGCGGGGTTCCGGCCTCTTGCGCTGGTGGAACGGACTCTTTCTTATCTTATTTTTGATGTTTTTGGAATTTTTTTTCCTTTCTTCACGTAAAAAATATAAAGCATGATTGAAAAAATAAAACAATTAAAAAATAAGGCCGTTCAGGAAATAAGCCGGATTAAGGAGCAATCGGAAATAGAAAGACTTTGGCACAAGTATTTGGGCCGTCAAGACGGAGAATTAACTAAAATTCTAAGAAGTCTGAAAGATTTATCAATAGTTGAAAGGCCTAAAATTGGAAGTTTTGCCAATCAGGTAAAAAGGGAAATAGAGGATTTTCTGAATAAAAAAAAGCAAAGCTACGGAAATCTAACCGAAGAAAAAGGGGAAAGTTTTGATTTTACTTTACCGGGGGAAAAAATAGAATACGGGCATCTCCATCCCTTGACTCAGATACGTTATGAAGTAGCTGAGATTTTTTCTTCCATGGGCTTTGAAATTTTAGAAGGACCGGAGTTGGAAACGGATTATTACAATTTTGAAGCCTTGAATATTCCTGCCGGGCATCCGGCTCGTGATATGTGGGATACTTTTTATATCAAATCGGTTAAGGGGGATAAATTATTAAGAACACATACTTCGCCGATGCAAGTCAGAGTAATGGAAGAGAGAAAACCGCCTTTAAGGATGTGCGTTATCGGGAGGTGTTTCCGTCATGAAGCTACTGATGCTTCGCATGAACATACCCTTCATCAGGTGGAGGGTTTTGTTGTAGATAAAGAAATTACCATTGCCAATTTGATTCATATTTTAAGGAATTTTTTAAACATTTTATTCAATCAAAAGGTCAAGATCAGGTTAAGGCCGAGTTATTTTCCTTTTACTGAACCGAGTTTTGAAGTTGATTTTGCCTGTTTAAACTGTGGCGGCCGCGGTTGTCCCGTTTGTAAATACACCGGTTGGGTGGAGATTCTCGGTTCAGGCATGATCCATCCCAAAGTTTTCAAACACGCCGGCTATCCGCGAGGAAAATATACCGGTTTTGCCTTTGGCGTGGGTTTAGACAGATTAGCGATGATGAAATACAAGATAGATGATATTCGTTTATTCCACGGAGGGGATTTAAGATTTATTAATCAATTTTAATAACATAGGGAAAATTTTCTGAGTTTTACCTTTAAGAATTATGAAATTATCATATAATTGGTTAAAAGAATTTTTACCAGGTTTAAAAAAATCACCGGAAGAACTCGCGGAAATTTTAAGTATGAAAGTGGCTGAAGTCGAAGAAGTGGTAAAGTTAGGAAAAGAGTTTGACGGAATAGTCGTGGCGGAAATTCTTGAAGTCAGACATCATCCTCAAGCGGATAAACTGAAGATTGCCGTAGTTGATATTGGTAATGAAAAAATGGAAATTGTCTGTGGGGCGCCGAATATCAAGCCGGGACAGAAAGTACCCCTAGCCTTGGAAGGAGCACATTTGCCTGACGGCATGGAGATAAAAACGGCAGTTATTAGAGGTGTAGAGTCAAAAGGTATGCTTTGTGCTGAAGATGAGCTGGGTCTGGGTTCAGATCATCAGGGCATTCTTATATTGGATCCCAAAGCGAAAATCGGTCAGCCCTTAAGTGAATTTTTAGGCATTAACGATTACATTTTAGAAATAGAGAATAAGTCCCTAACCCATCGACCTGATTTATTTAACCATTTAGGTTTCAGTCGGGAAATCAGAACGGTTTTAGGTTTGAAAATAAATCCAAAAAACAAAAAAATAAAAATTAGCAAATCAGATAAATCGCCGATACAAATTAAGGTTTTAAATACAGACCTTTGCCCGCGTTATATGGCCGTGGTGATGGAAGAAGTAAAAATCGGACCTTCGCCACTCTGGCTGCAAGACAGATTGCGCAATCTGGGAATCAACCCAATTAATAACGTAGTTGATATAACTAACTATATTTTAATGGAATTAGGTCAGCCCTTGCACGCTTTTGATGCCGACCGGATTCAAAATAACAAAATTATTGTCCGCCGGGCGACAAAAGGGGAAAAATTTTCGGCCTTGGACGGTCAGGAATATGAATTGTCTAACGAAGATTTGGTCATCGCCGACGTAAAAAAACCAATAGCTCTGGCTGGAATAATCGGCGGTGAAGAATCAAGTATTAATAAAAACACCAAAAGAATCGTTATTGAGTCGGCTAATTTTAGTCCAGCCAATGTCAGGAGAACTTCCTGGCGGTTAGGTTTAAGAACCGAAGCCGTTGTCAGGTTTGAAAAAGGATTGCCGTTAGTTTTTTCTGAATCAGGTCTGGGTCGGGCCATAGAGCTGGTTCATAAACTGGCTAAGGGAAAATTGGCCGGCAAGATATATGACTTAAAGAGTAAAAAGGCGGAAATATTTTTGAGACAAAAAAGGGAAATCGTTTTTGAACCGGAAGAGGCCAGAAAGTTCATCGGCGAAGGAATAAAAGATGAGGTAATAAAAAAAATTCTCCAGGGTCTCGGCGTAGAAATAAAAATTAAAAAAGACAAGTGGTTTGCCAAGATGCCCGACTGGCGGCCAGATTTGGATATTTTCGAAGATTTAATAGAGGAAATCGTCAGGATTTACGGTTCAGAAAAGATTATTCCCAAACCGATTTTAGGTGAATTGTATCCCGTTCGCCAAACGCCGGAGTTTATTTTGGAAAGGAAAATAAAAAGCATTTTAATCGGTTTGGGTTTTAGTGAAGTTTATAACTACAGTTTCACGGACATAAAAGGAATAAAATATTTTAACGATAATAAAGATTATCGGAAAATAGATAATCCTTTAAACGCCGAACAACAGTACTTGCGTCAAAGTCTGATTCCCGGTTTAATTGCCAATGCGGAGAAAAATTTACATCATTTTTCTAATTTTAGAATTTTTGAAATCGGTAAAGTTTTTTCATTAGAAGAAAGGAAGAAAATATCAGGCTTGATTTTCAATCAGGAACAAGAGTCAATAAAACAAGATAAAGACGTCTACCAGACGGTTTGCCAAAAAAAATGTTTTATCGTTAAAAATATAGTGGAGCTGATTATCGAAGAAATAGGCCTGGAAAAAGAAAATTTAATTTATTCCCAAAATATTTCATTAAAATCAATCATAAAACACCAAAATAAAGAAATAGGGTTTATGGGTGAAACCAATAAAAATTTTGCTTATTTTGAATTGGATCTTTATTCTTTATTAGAGACAGAGAGAAAAATCAGGGAATATAAAAAAATTATCAATTATCCGCCGGTGAAAAGGGATTTAGCTTTTTTAATCAGCCGGGATATCAGCTGGAGGGAAATTTACCAAGCTTTAAAAATAGACGATTTGATTGTAAACATTGAGCCATTTGACATTTTTAAAGACAGAGAATTCGGTGATAAATGCAATCTGGGATTTCACGTTATCTATCAGTCTTTTAAAGGGACATTGAAAAGCGAACACGTAAATGAAATAGAAAAAAGGATTATTAAGATAATGAAGGAAAAGTTTAACGCCCAGTTAAGGGATTTTTAATTTTACTAATCGTTGTCAACTTATGAAATATGATATTTTAACCATTGGCGGGATAATGAGGGACATTATTTTTTTAACTGACGAGGGCATGATTATTAATAATCCCAAGAATCCTTTATGCCAGCGTTTGATTAGCTTTGAGTTAGGAGCTAAAGTTTATGTGAATCAGGTATATTTTGAAGCTGGAGGCGGAGCCAGCAACACAGCAGTCGGTTTTTCCAAATTGGGTTTAAAGCCGGCGATTATAGGACGAGTCGGCCGGGACAGAGAAGGGATAGAATTGATTAAAGGGTTAAAAAAAGAAAAAATAAATACTCATTGGATTCAGATTGACAGGGAAACCAGCACCGGATTTTCAGCCATCCTCAGCTTAAGTCATAGAAAAAGAGCCCATGCCATTTTTGCTTATAGGGGAAGCAATGACAATTTGGTTTTAAAAATAAACAGAGAAGAAGTGAAGCAGGTAAAATGGATTTATCTTTCTTCTTTAAGCTCCACGGTTTGGGAAGATTTTTTAAAAGACGCTTTTTCCCTTAAAACCGGGACAATAAAGATTGCCTGGAATCCTTCAAATGTCCAGTTAAAAGCGGGATGGAAAAAATTAAACAAATATTTAGAAAAGACAGAGGTTTTGATTCTTAATGATGATGAAGCCAGGGAATTAGTTTTATCAAAGATGAAAACTAATGATTTAAGCAATCAGAATTTACTTAAGCGGCTTTATAAAATGGGGCCGAAAATAGTGGTTATTACTGCCGGCAAAAAGGGAGCATATGCTTATAACGGAAAAATGCATTACCAAAAACCGGCTCCGGCAAAAGTAATTCAAACTACTGGAGCTGGTGACTCTTTTTCCGCCGCTTTTATTTCCAGTTTGTTCTATAATCCAAATGATATTCAAAGAGCGCTGAAATGGGGCGTGACTAACAGTGCTTCAGTTATTGATCAGATTGGCGCTCAAAAAGGGCTGTTAAATAAAAAACAAATTATTAAAAAAAGTCGTTATGTTTAAAGTTTTAGCGGAAATATCCGCTCGACATATTCATTTAAACAAAGAACATTTAGAAATTCTTTTTGGCGCCGGCTACCAATTAAAAAAATTAAGGGAGGTTTCTCAACCGGGCGAATTTGCCGGCGAGGAAACATTACTTTTAAAAACGAGAAAATCAGAAATAAAAAAAGTCAGGATAGTCGGGCCTTTAAGAAAACAGACTCAGGTGGAAATTTCACTGACCGACGCCAGGTGTTTAGGTCTGCATCCGCCAATCAGGCTTTCAGGAGATCTGATTAATTCGGAAAAATGCTCCTTAGTGGGCCCGGCGGGAAAGATCGATTTATCAGAAGGAGTGATTATTGCCTGGCGCCATTTACACCTGGATTCAATTTCGGCACAAGAAAACGGATTTAAAGATAACCAAACCGTTTCCGTCAGGATTAATTCTGAAAAAAGACCGGTCACTTTTCATCAGGTCGTAGTCAGAGTTTCCCCTGATTTTAAAAATAGCTTTCATTTGGATACGGATGAAAGTAATGCCGCCGGTCTGCAAGGGAAAGAAGAGGGGATTATTATTAAAAAAAATGATTAAGGAACCGAAAATAGCCGTTATTATCGTCACTCATAACGGTCGGAAATACGTTTCCGACTGTTTTAATAGTCTGAAAAAACAGACCTTGTCGCCGCAAGAAATTGTTTGCGTTGACAATGGTTCCCATGACGGAACGATTGAATATTTGGAAAATAATTTTCCGGAATTCAATCTGATTAAGAATAAAAAAAACCAGGGATTTGCCCGAGCCAATAATCAGGGGATAGAAATAGCTTTGCAGGGGCCTCCCAATTATATTTTCCTTTTAAATCAGGATACGATTTGTCAAAAAGATTGTTTGGAAAAACTGGTTGCCCGGGCGGAAGAAGAGAAGGAAAACGTTTTTGCCTGGCAACCATTGATTCTTTGTTGGCCGCAAAAAGATTTAATCCAGACCGCCGGGGATAAAATTCATTATCTTGGTTTCGGTTTTTGCGGCGATTATAAAAAACCTATATCCCAATTACCCAATTACCCAATTACCCAATTACCTGATATTACCTATGCTTCCGGCGCAGCGATGTTTATTAATGCTTCGGTTTTAAGAAAAGTCGGTTTTTTAGATGAGGATTTATTTTTATACCACGAGGACTTGGATTTATGCTTAAGGGCGAGATTTATGGGTTATAAGATAAAATTGGTCCCGGATGCAATTATCCATCATAAATACACTGAGGGTATTCCCAAGCATCGCTGGTATTGGTCGGAAAGGAATCGTTTATTGACCCTGTTGAAATTCTATAGATTACCGACCTTAATCCTGATTTTTCCCGCCTGGCTCTTTATGGAATTTGGCGTTTTGGGATTCAGTCTAATGACCGGCTGGTTTCATTTAAAAATAAAAAGTTATTTTACTTGTTTGCTTCAAATCCCCAAAACCTTGATCAAAAGAAAAAGATTACAAAAAACAAGAAAAATAAAAGACCGCCAATTGGCAGAATTTTTGGAGCCCGAATTCAATTTTGCCGGTTTTGAAAATCCGGTAATAAAAAAAATCGTTAACCCGATTTTAGGGACTTATTGGCGCATAATCCGACATTTTATCTTTTGGTGAAATTATTCTTGGAGACTTTTTGGGGACCGGGTCCCCATTTTTTTTACCTTCTGATTTTTTTAGCGATTTTTTTCAATTCATTAGAATCGACTTGGGGTCCCATTTGAGTGGTTAAATAGCCGGTATAGTTTTTGAAAAAGATTTTTTTTCTTACTTTTAAACAAGCGAATTTTTTATTTAAGCCGTGTAGAGGGTAGAGTTTTAGATGAGCGTGATTAACGCCCATGCCTTCCATCACTAAGGCAGTTCTTTGAACTTCGAGTTTTTTGTCCAACAGTTTAGCTACTTTTCTGCCCGCGCTCATAAATCTTTGATAAACATTATCTGGCATCGCAAAAGCGTAAGAATCATAATGTTTTTTCGGCATTACCAAAGTCATGCCTTTGGTATTGGGAAAGACATCCAAAATCGCCAGAAATTCTTCATTTTCCCAGATTTTATGGCCAGAAATCTCGCCTTTTATGATTCTGCAAAAAATGCAATCAGACATATGATGATATTATATATTCCATATTACATTAGCATATTAACAAAATGACCGGAAAGAACAAGATGGACAGGGATTAGGATGGAGTGAATCTTCATTGATAGTTTTTTTAAAAGAGATAAGCCGGCTCGAGAAGCAGAGCCGGCTTGAATTTAAATTTAATTTCTTAATAAGAGGAGATTAAGGACGATACCCCTTTTCTAAAAGCTTGTCGACGAGAAATTCGGCGACGCGTTTCGAATTCAGCTGTCCCATTCCCGTCGTTATTTTTTCCTTCAGATCCTTTCCAGGATTGAGGATTTTTATGATCGCGGCTTTTCTCCTTTTTATGCCGCAATTCTTTAGTTCGTGAAATATTTGCTTTATTTCTCCGGGTTTGATACCCATATTTAGGACCGCTTCGAAGAATTTCACGATGAGATCCGGACCCAGGGCCAGGCCGACCGGAAAGGGGATTTGGAATTTTTTTGCCAGAGCTCCCACCTGCCTGGCGTAGTCTTTCCTTTCTTCATTTTCCCCTGGACTCTTGGTTATTTTAGCCCTTTCCATCATCATTTTTTCCAATCCTTCCGCGTCCAGGTTTACGATGCCGTGAGAGTGCAACATCCTATTTAGTCTGTCCGATATTGCCC
>CAZAGY010000015.1:0-11567 GCA_964485025.1 uncultured Gammaproteobacteria bacterium | reverse complement strand
AAAGAAAAAAGCAAAAGAAAAAAAATAATTTAAAACTATGCCTCAAAGACATTTGGCCCGAACCCTTGCTTTGCAAGCATTGGCGGAATGGGATTTCAATAAATCCATGCTTAAGACCGAACTTGATATTGAAGAAATTATTGAACGTAATCTGCAAAAAGCGGCTCCACCTAATTTTGAAAGCGGTGGATTTTCCAAAGAACTGGTCAAAGAAGTTGTTAAAAACCTGACGGAAATTGATGATTGCATCAAAAAATACGCTCCTCAATGGCCATTGAAACAGATTACTCTGGTTGACCGGAATATCATCCGACTCGGAATTTTTGAACTGATTTTTTTAAGACAAACTCCGCCAAAAGTGGTGATTAATGAAGCCATAGAAATGGCTAAAACTTTCGGCGGACGCACGTCTGGTAAATTTGTTAATGGTGTCCTAGGGGCCATTTATGAAGATTTAAAAAAAACCGAAGGCGACAATGGAAAAACTATCTCTTCTTGAAAAAAAACTTGAGGTCAAGTTTAAAAACAAAAATTTTTTAAAACAGGCGCTTATTCACCGCTCTTATCTTAATGAACACCCGAATTTCAATTTAGGGCATAATGAAAGACTTGAATTTCTGGGAGACGCCGTTCTGGAACTAATCATCACTAAATTCCTTTATAATAATTTTAGCAATCCTGAAGGTGAACTCACGTCTTTTCGTTCAAGTTTAGTCAATACAAAAAGTCTGGCTAAAATAGCCAAGAAACTGAAAATCAACCAATACCTTTACTTAAGTAAAGGTGAAGAAAAATCAAATGGCCGATTCCGTGATGCCATTCTGGCCAATACCTTCGAAGCCCTAATCGGAGCGATTTATTTAGACCAAGGATTTACCCAGACGGAAAAATTTATACATCAATATCTTGTCCCCCAATTAGAAACAGTTTTAAAAAATAAATCATATAAAGATCCCAAGAGTAAGTTTCAAGAGATTACTCAAGGCAAGCTTAAAATTACCCCGACTTATAAAATAATTAGTGAGTCCGGGCCGGATCACGCAAAAAAATTCAAAGTCGGTGTCTTTTTAAAGGAAAAAATGATTGCTTTCGGGATGGGCAAGAGTAAACACGAGGCGGAATTAAGAGCGGCCAAAAAAGCCTTGGATAAAAACTAACTAAACGGATTTCTGAACCCGTTTTTTATTATTCAAATATGTATCTCAAACGCTTAGAAATAATCGGTTTCAAGTCCTTCGCCCACCGGACGGTTTTAGAATTTTCCAGGCCTAAAAAAAATGATTTTACCATTACCTCGGTAGTCGGACCAAATGGTTCAGGAAAATCCAATTTAGTTGAAGCTGTTCGCTGGGCCTTAGGTGAACAAAGTTTAAAAATCCTCAGGGGAAAAAAGTTGCAAGATATTATTTTTTCCGGCTCACTTCAAAAAACACATTTAAACATGGCTGAAGTGACCTTATTCTTTAATAATGAAGATAAGGCGGCGCCGATTGACTACCGGGAATTCACTATTACCCGCCGTATTTATCGCAACGGCGAAAGTGAATATTTAATAAATAAAGGCCGGGTCAGATTACAAGACGTTATCATTCTCTTGGCAAAGAGTAACTTCGGACAAAAAAGTTACAGTATTGTCGGTCAAGGTTTAGTGGATCAAATTTTACAGTCTTCTCCGGTTGAAAGAAAAAAGTTCTTTGACGAGGCAACGGGAATAAAACAGTATCAAATCAAAAAAGACGAAGCTGTCAGAAAAATAGAAAAAAGCCAGATAAATCTGCAGCAAGCTGATATTGCCTTATCCGAGATTACCCCTCGTCTTCGTTCTTTAACCAGACAAATAAATAAACTGGAAAAACGTCAGGAAATGGAAAGTCAACTTTTTCAGCTGCAAAAAAACTATTACGGGTCTTCTTGGCAAAAAATCAGTCAACAAGTCATTGTTTTGAAAGAAAAAATCAGCCATCAAACGAAAGGACATGATTCGGTCGAAAAAGAACTGGAAAAAATTCAGAAACAGTCTGAAAATTTGGCTTATGAAAAAATGGATGATCAATACGAAAAAATTCGGGAAAAATACGAAAAAATTATTGAACAAAAGAATGAATATCTTCAAGAACAGTCTGTTGTCAGCGCTCAATTAATGTTTGAATGCGAAAAGAATAAAAGGTTAGAATGGAAAACCGACGGAGAGATGGACCAAAAAATGGTTTTTTCCGACTTAAAAAAATTGGAGTCCGACCAGAAAGAATTTTTGAACCGATTGGAAAAAATTTCTCAAATCCAGGATTTGGAAGAAATAAAAAAATCGGCTAAAAAAATCTTTGATGAAATCGTCCAATGTTTAAGGCATTTTTATCCAAGCGATGAATTAAGACCTTTAGTAAAGGATTCCAAAAATGAAAACATTAAAGAGCTGGAAACTAAAAAGCAAAAACAGCAATCGGAAATTGATAAATTAAATAAAGAGGCAAAAGAATTAAATGAGGACTTAAGTCATTTCAATGAAAAAGAAAGGGAAAAACGCCAACAATTGTTGAATTGGCAAAAAAAAGTCCAGGAAAAACAATCTCAATTGAATGAACTGACGTATGGAATCAATGAATTAAAAATTGACTTGGCGCGGCTGGAAACAAAAAAAGATATATTGGAAAACGAAATTAATCAGGAAATGGGTTCCGTGGGGCAGGAAATCATCAATTCCGTCGAGATTAAAGAAAATTTTGAAGAAAATTCCCTTCTCGAACAGATTTATAAATTAAAACATGAATTGGAATTAATCGGAAGTATTGATCCGGAAATCGCCAGAGAGTATCCCGGCGTTCGCGAACGTCACGAATTCTTAAACACTCAAACTGAAGACTTGAAACAAAGTATAAAATCATTGAATAAAATCATCCAGGAATTAGACCAAAAAATAAAAGACCAGTTTAAAAACAATTTTTATCAGATTAATCAGGAATTTGATCGCTACTTTAAAATCATTTTCGGGGGTGGAAAGGCAAAAATCGTCCTCCAGGAACAAGAAATCAATCCGGAAACAGAGGAAAACGAAACTCACAAAAATTCTATTACCGACGGCATCAATATTCTGGCCGTGCCACCGGGAAAGAAGATAAAAAACGTTGAAGCGCTTTCCGGAGGAGAAAGAGCTCTTACTTCCTTAACCCTTATCTGTGCCATCATCGCCATTAATAAGCCTCCTTTTGTTGTTCTAGACGAAGTTGACGCCGCCTTGGACCAGGAAAATTCGTTTAGATTCGCCAGTATTTTAAAAGAATTAAGGAAACATTCTCAATTCATTGTTATCACTCATAACCAACAAACCATTGAAGGTGCTGATATTCTTTACGGTGTAACCATGGGTCATGATGGCATTTCCCGTCTAATTTCTTTGAATCTCGAAAGAGAATAAAATAAACAGCAAATAAAAAGAAACCATTAAAATGATCTCTTTTTTTATTTAGGATATTTTATCGCTATCTATTCTCTAAGGATTAATCTCTGGCTGAAGGGATGAAAACCTGTTTAAGATTTTCGAAATCTTCCAAGATTAACCCTGTGCCACGGATAATCGCCGTAGCCGGATCATCGGTAACAATAACCGGAATATTAATTCTTTTTTGAACAAGTTTGTCCAAACCGCGTAACTGAGCTCCGCCACCGGAAAGAATAATGCCCCTTTCATAAATATCAGAAACCAGTTCGGGTGGTGTCGCTTCCAGGGTTTCATGTATGCCTTCCATTATCGTCTTAAGTAAGGGCATTATTGCTTCTCTGATTTGTTCTTCATTGACTACAATTTCTTTCGGTAAACCCTTAATTAAGTCTCTGCCCTTTACTTTAATTTCTTGATTTTTATTATTAAAGGCCGATCCAATTTTTATTTTTATTTCTTCAGCGGTTTGATCCCCTAAAAGGACTCCAAATTTTTCTCTAACATAGCTGATAATATTTTTATTCAATGATTCCCCGCCCATTTTCAAAGACTTCTCGGCCACTATCCCGTTAAGAGAAATAACGGCTATTTCTGAAAGTCCTCCACCCAACTCAACTACAAGGTTACCAATGGATTCTTGTATGGGTAATCTGACGCCGATGGCTGCTGCCACCGGCCTTTCAACTAAAAAAACCTCTCTAGCGCCGGCTTGAAGAATCACGTCTTCCAGTGATTTTTTCTCCACTTCTGTAACGTCAAGGGGGATGGAGGCGACGACTCTCGGCCGAGGAACTAAAGTAAACGTATCCCGATGGACTTTTTCAAAAATTGATTTTAACATTTTCTCCGTCACTTCAAAGTCAGAAATTACTCCATGATTTAATGGTTTTACAATTGAAATATGACTGGGAGACTTTCCCATCATTTTCAGAGCGTTATTGCCGATGGCGATTATCTGATCGTTCCTCAGATTAATAGCCACAACCGAAGCCTCGTCGATAACTAAACCCCGTCCCCTGACATAAACGCGAACGTTGGTCGTTCCCAGGTCAATACCGATATCTTTTGAAAATAGACCGAAAAATCTTTTAAACATAATATACTATATATTTAAATCATTTAACTTTATTTTGGGAATTGAATCCTTAAGCACCAAATCACTAAATATTAATTATAGCACTACTAATAACTTTGAGCAAATAACCACTTATGCTTGGCCGGCTGACCACAATAGACACACTTACCTTTTAGATCTTTATCAGACTCCTCCATTTCTAGAACACGAGTGGTTAATTTTGTCTCCCGTTTGATTTTTTCTTCGCATACTCTGTTTTCACACCAAAAAGCTCTGATAAACATCTTTTTTCCTTCGGCAATGTTCTTGAATTTCTCATAATTATCGACGTCTAGGGTCATTTCTTTTTTTATTTTTTCCGATTTCAATAATAAATCGTTTTGGATTTTATCCATAAGATTTTTTACTTCTTCGTTCAGATCGTTGACTGAAATTAATCCTTTCTCAAAATTATCTCTTCTGACAAATTTTATTTTATTCTTGGCAACCTCTTGTTGTCCTATTTCTAATCTTAATGGCACCCCCTCTATTTCCCATTCGTTGATGCGATAACCCAGTGAATATTTAAAGTCGTCATCTAATTTTACCCTTAATCCCCCTTTAACTAATTTTTCATACGCTAATTGACTATATTTTTTAATCTTTCCCATGTCTTCTTTTTGTTTTGACGGAATAATTAAGATAACCACCTGCGGGTCTGCGACTTTGGGCGGTAAAACTAATCCCGAATCATCTCCGTGAATTAAAACCAGACCTCCGATTGAACGGGTGGAAAGACCCCATGATGTCTGCCAAGGATAACATTTCTCTTCCCGGTTGTTTAAAAAACTTATATCAAAAACTTTTGAAAAATTATCTCCCAGATTATGCGAAGTGGCGGCCTGAAGAGCTTTTCCGTTGGGAATCACCAATTCAACCGAATAGGTGGTTTTAGCGCCGGCAAATTTTTCCTGATCGCTCTTAATTCCCAGATAAGGCGAAATAGCAAAATATTCCTTATAAAAATCTTTGTACCATTTTAAAGCTTTTAAAGCCATCTCTATGGCTTCCGATTCTGTTTGGTGAACTGTATGCCCCTCCTGCCATAGAAATTCCGTTGTCCTTAAAAAGGGATAGGTTCTTTTCTCCCAGCGAATCACGTTACACCATTGATTCACCTTGAATGGCAAGTCCCTATAACTATGTATCCAATCAGCGAAAGTTTTGTACATAATTGTTTCCGAGGTCGGCCTCAAAACATATGGTTCTGGTAATTTTTCCCCGCCGGCATGGGTGACTACGGCCAATTCCGGGGAAAACCCCGCTAAATGTTCTTTTTCCTTTTTTAAAAGATAATAGGGAATCATTAAGGGGAAATAATAATTTCTTATTCCGTCGGCTTTAAATTTCTGATCAAGCGCAGCCTGGACTTTTTCCCAAAGAGCATAACCATTAGCTTTAATAATCATGCTACCCTTTACTTCAGAATAGTCGGCCAGGTCAGCTAAAATGACAACGTCATTGTACCACTTGGCTATATTTTCCGATTTTTTGGTCAAACCTCTTTTTTGAAAACTTTTTTCATCGTTCATATTTCTAGTTAAAATAATTGAATGATCTCTTTAGAAGTTATAATAATTAAAATTGTCAATAAGATGTAAAAACCTAGATTAATTATGATCGCCTCGGTACGACGATTAATTGGCTTGCCCTTAATGCCTTCTATAATGGAAAAAAGTATTCTTGAACCATCCAAGGCCGGAAAAGGTATGATTTGGAAAGCGCCAATGGCAACCGATATCAGGCCTAAAAATTGCAAAAGATAAAGGATTCCCACTTTGGCCACCTCACTGGTTACGGCGGCAATGCCCACCGGCCCTAACATTTTTCCAGCTATTTCCTGGTGAGTTATGAAATTTTTAAGAATTAACCATAAACCGGAAAAAATCTGACCAATAAGGGAAATTGTTGTTTGATAACCAAGGCTAACGGCCTTAAAAAAGGGATAAGCAACGATTGCCGTCTCAGCTAAAGCAATGCCTATGACGCCATAAGATTCTTCTGAATCGTTAAAAACGTCTCGGGAAGGGATGACATTTACTTTTTTTACCATTGTTTCACTATGACGTCTAAACCCTATATCTACGGAATTGTTGATTTTTGATTTAATATAATTCTGAACTTCCTTTACTTTTTGAAATTTTTGTCCATCCAAAGACGTTATAACGTCGCCCATTTTCAGGCCGGCTTCACTAGCCGGCGAATCAGGCATCACCATACTGATTTGAATGCCTACGGAACGCAAAACCCTCCCTCCTTCTATTTGTTCCGCGTCTTGGGGAATGCCGATTGAATAACAAAGGCTGTAAATTAAAAAAGCTAAAAAGAAATTCATCAGTATTCCGCCTAAAGCCACCAAAATTTTTTTCCACCACACCTGGCTGTAAAAACTATCCGGTTCATTATCTTCATCGCCCAATTCCCCTTTAATCTTATTAAATCCTCCGAAGGGAATTAAATTTATTGAATAAATGGTATTTTTCTTTGCCTGAGGCGGTATATTTTTCCCCAAAAAAAATTTTACTTTTAATTTTTTCCAAAGTCCCAAAAAACCTGATTTATAAAAAATAACCCCCCCAAAACGGGGCGGGTAACCGATGCCGAATTCTTCCACTCTAATTTTAAAAATCTTGGCAAATAAAAAATGACCAAGTTCATGAAAAAAAACTAAAATACTTAAACCGATGATGGCTAAAAGAATAAACATAAATGTCTTCCCTTTGGTTCTTTTTCTTAAATCGAACTTATTTCCTTTTCTTTTCGCTCTCCGATCAACTTTATTTCTTCCTGAAAATCCCCCGTTATTTTATCGAGTTTCTCAAAAAAACGGTATTTGTCGTCTTCATTAATCTCTTTAGACCGCTCGGCTTTTACAATTTCATCCCTCACTGAATCGCGAACGGCCCTTAAAGATTTTCTGGCATTTTCGAGTTTGGAATGTAAAATTTTAACCAAATCTTTTCTTCGCTCCTCATTTAAAGGTGGCAACATTAAACGGATCATCCCCTCACTTACCACCGGCGAAACTCCAATATCCGCCTTTGATAAAGCGCGTTCAATTTCCTTAATAATGTTCTTATCCCAAGGCTGAATAACAATGGTTCGTGGTTCGGGAACACTTAAAGTGGCTAATTGCTCCAAAGGTGTTTTTGTTCCGTAGACTTCTATTAAAACATGACTTACAAGCTCCGGATTAGCACGGTTGGTCCTTATGCTTTGAATATCTTTTTTCAAAAAATCAATTGCTTTTCCAAATTCTATCTGATGAGATTCTATTATATTCGCCCCGTTAGAAAATTTTCCCATAAATTTTATTTTAATGTCCTGATTAAAAAATTTTGTTCGGGTTGTAAATAATTATTTGTGTTGACCCCCAATAGATAATCTCTAATAGGGTCCATATGATTTATTTTTAAGGATTGACTAATCCCAAATAAGACACATTTGAATTAATCGGGTCGACCAGCATTTTTGCCGGCAATCTTTTACTTGGCAACGGCTTGGTCGTCCAGTTTTCACCTCCGTCGACCGACTTGTAAATAGTCTTCTGGGTAGCGTAATAAACAACGTCGGGATTTTGTGGATCAATGGCTAAGGAACAAATTTTTAATCCCCGATTCGAAGACACCAATTTATATTCCTCCCAGTTCCTGCCTCCGTTTTCAGTATGGAACAGGCCGTTTTCCTTAACCATAATCAAAGCGTCTGAAAAATTTTGATTAAAAATAATCTGTTCCGCATTTCCTGATTGATAATTTTCTTTCAGAGGCATCCATTTTATCCCCTGGTCCTCGGAACGATAAATTCCTCTGTCTTTGGCCAGTAAATACATTATTTGAACGTTATAGGGATTAATCAGTATTTGTTCTATCTCTCCTTCAAAGTTATACAGACTTGTCCAACTGGCACCGCCATTTTCGCTCTTAATAAGCCGTCCATCTGAAAGTCCGGCATAAACAAAACTAGGGAACAAATGATTGATCGCTAAAGAGGTTATTTCCACGTCCGGCATCGCTTCCAAGTAAATATTTTCCCACGTTCTATTGGCGTCTCCGGTTCTGAATAATCTGCTATCAACGGCGACATAGACTATATGTTTGGCCTTTGGATCAACGGCCACGGCGTTAATTTTACCCTGGGGTAACCGTCTAACCTTTTCCCATGATTCAGCGGCGTCGAAACTGACAAAAAGACCATTATTTTTGGTGCTTAAATAAATTGTGCCTGTATCTTGAGGGTCAAAAACCAGATCAGTCACCTCAATATTATCCAAAACGTTATTTTCCTGCGGCAGACTTAAAAAAACCATTTTTTGTCCCCAGTATCTCATTCCGTCAATTGATTTATAAACGCCTCCGTCAAGCGGCCCTTTTTCTATCTTAACACAACCGCTGGCGGTAATAAGGATAAATAAAAGAACGATTAAAATGGATTTTATTTTTTTCATAGACGAAATTTAAAATTTTATCCGCCGCGACAAATACGGACTTATGTTTTTATATTTGTCCCGAACTTAAAATTACAAACTATTAATTAATAGATTTTCAATTGCCATCTTGACATTCACGTTGGCCGCCAATAAAAATTTTGTCTGATAAATTTCTTCAATAAAACGTCCGACTCTTTCCAGTGAATGTCTCCGGGATAAAAATTTTAATTGTTTAATAAATGATTCGTTAGTCGGATTAAGATCCAACCCGACCAGTAATATATCCCTGGCAATGATCAATAAGCTTTCTAAACCTTGATCCGGGGATATTCCCGAATCCGCGATTAAAGCAGCCAATTTGAATTTATTCTCCATATCCTCTCCGTTTAAAAGTAACAGTATTTTGTCCGTTAATTTTTTTTTCTGTTCCACTTTTTCCCCGTCTTGAGCAAATTCAATAGCCTTACCGGGCTGACCCAATGCAAGATTTAAAATTTCTAAAGATTCCGACCGGCTAAAAGAAAACCTATTCTCCAAATAAACGGCTATTTCTTCTTTAGTCGGGAAATTGAATTTTAAAATTTGACACCGAGAACGAAGAGTGGAAATAATATTGTTAAAACTCCGGCTTATCAAGATAATAATCGATTTCTCCGGCGGTTCTTCTAAAATTTTCAAAAGGGAATTGGCCGCCTGAAGAGTTAAATCATCCGCCTCTTCTATTATAGCAACTTTATAAGGGGCTGCAAATGGACTGGAAAAAAGGAACATCTGAACTTGACGCGCTTGTTCAATACTTATTTTTTCCCTTTTAAGGGAACCATGGATCCAAAAAACATCCGGATGAATTCTTTTAATAATTTGCTGACAGATATTGCATTGTCCGCAAGGACTATTTTTTTGCCGGCAAAACAAACGGGCGACAAAATATTCCGCCACTGTGGATTTGCCGATATTTCTTGATCCATAAAATAAATAAGCATGAGACAATTTATTATTAATTATGCTCTTCTCTAAAAAATAAATATTTTTTTGGTGGCCGATGATATCCATTTTAACATTTTAACATTAGCGTAAACCGGCTAAAGATAAATTAAATAAATTTTTTGTTCAATTGACTGAAAATTTTGTAAGTTTCCCCGGCGCATTTTCCCCAGGAAAAACTTTTAACCCTTTCCAGGCCGCTCTGTTTCAACCGACCGACGATATTTTTGTCTTCAATCATCTTTTCCATCAACTCCGCCAGTCCGTTCATATCATCCGGAGAAAAATACAAAGCCGCTGAACTGCCTATTTCCGGTAAAGAACCTGCCCGACTGGCGATAACGGGACAACCGCAAGCCATGGCTTCAAGAACCGGGAGACCAAAGCCTTCATAAAAAGAAGGAAAAATAAGAGCGACGGCCTGATTATAAAAAAAAGTTAAGTCCTCGGAAACAACGTAATTTAAAACCTTAATATTTTTGTTTTCTTTTATTTTATCCCTGATCTTTATATAACCGTAACCGGGAGGACCGATTAAAACCAGTTCGGGAGCATTCGCTTTCCGGCTTAATAATTTATTATAAGCCTCAATCAATCCCCTGATATTTTTTTTTGTCTCCAAACGACCAACATAAAGAAAATAAGGAGGTTTCAGTTTATTTTCAAGAATTGGATCGTCTTTATCATTGTTTATTAAATAAAAATTTTTCCGGTCGTATCCTTCATAAATCACCGTTATCTTGTTATCCTTTATCGTATAGTTTTGTTCTAATTCCCGTTTAGTGAATTCGGTTGGCACAATGATCTTATCGGCATACTTGACTGCCCACCAATGAACAAATAACAGATACAATCTCTGACTGAAGGAATAAGCCTTTTTAAAATGTTTAAAACCTATATCATGAATGGTCATTATCGACTTAACCGGACAGATAACCGGCAAGCAATGAGCGGGAACAAATAAGATATCCGGCGGGTTAATCAACATTTCCCAAGCCAATCTTATTTGCGTCCATAAATATTTCAACGGCCAATTTAATATTCTGCTCTGCCAATTTTCCGGCAATCTAGCCAAGTCGTCCTTTAATTCATTCGGGGAATATAAAATAAATTTATCCCCTTGATTTAAAGGGATCTTTTTTAATTCTCGAATTAGGTGGTATGAATACCACCCAATGCCGGTTTTTTGGTTTTGGTTGGCCCGAGAGGCGTCTATTCCTATAACCATTATTTCATGGCTAAAATGCTCCTTTTGTATGATTCCAAATTATCCAAAGCCATGCCTGTCCCCCGCGCCACAGAAAGCAACGGTTCATCGGCCAGATAAGTAGGAACCCCTATCTCCTCAGTTAAAAGTTTATCAAAATTTCTCAATAAAGAACTTCCACCCGATAAAACCATACCTTTTTCCATCACGTCGGCCGATAACTCCGGCGGGGTTTCATAAAGCACTGATTTAACCGCAACCACAATCGCTTTTAATTCATCTTGGATTGCTTCGGTAACGTCATCCGAATCAATGGTGATTATTCTAGGCAGACCGAGAATCATGTCCCGACCCTTAGTATCCATTTTAAGTTTTTTTTCTAAAGGTAAGGCCGAAC
>CAZAGY010000014.1:7766-11843 GCA_964485025.1 uncultured Gammaproteobacteria bacterium | reverse complement strand
AATCCTGAGAGTTCATCAATTTGATAAAATTGAAATGTTTAGTTTTTGCGAGCCGGAACAATCAATAAAAGAACATCAATTTTTATTGTCTTTGGAAGAAAAATTAGTTCAGGCTCTTGGAATTCCCTACCAAGTGGTAAAAATATGTACTGGCGATTTGGGCGATCCGGCGGCGGCTAAATATGACATTGAATGCTGGATGCCGGGTCAAAATAAATATCGTGAAACCCATTCAACCTCCAATTGTACTGATTTTCAAGCCAGACGCCTGAATACCCGTTATCGCAACCAAGAAGGAAGGTTGGAACTAGTTCATACCCTCAATGGAACGGCTTTTGCCATCGGCCGAATTTTAATCGCTATTTTAGAAAATTATCAACAGAAAAACGGTTCAATTAAAATTCCTAAAATTCTACGCAGCTATCTTAGTTTTAAAAAAATTCACAGAAAAAAATAATTATAATTTTTAGTTTTTTTATTTGGTGGGTTTCATTACCAAAGTTTTTTTGTTAAGATTGAAAACCATGAAGAATTGGGATATCGCCCCTAAATATCCAGAAGGATTAAAAGAAAAGTTTCCGGAGATCAATCCGGTAATTTTACAATTACTTTATAATCGCGGGTTGGACAACCAAGAAAAAATAGACGAATTTTTAATGCCCGACTATTCTCAGGATATCCATGATCCTTTTTTATTTCAAGACATGAAAAAAGCCGTTAACAGAATTTATCAAGCTATTGAGGGTAAAGAAAAAATAGTTATTTGTGGAGATTACGATGCCGACGGAATAACCTCCTCAGCCGTTTTATATTTTATTTTTAAAAAATTAGGGGCAGAAAATCTCACCACTTTTCTTCCCGACAGGGAAACAGAAGGATATGGATTAAACGAAAAATTAATTAAGAGATTGATAAAGGAGGAAACAGACTTAATTGTCACTTGCGATTGCGGGGTTACAAATCTGGAAGAAATCGAATTGGCTAACCGAGCCGATCTGGACGTCATTATTACGGACCATCATTGCCAATTAGATGAAATACCCAAGGCCTTTGCCATTATAAATCCTCGGCTAAATAGAGAAAAATATCCTTTTAAATGTTTAGCCGGAGTAGGGGTAGCTTTTAAATTAATCCAGGCTTTGTTATCCGATCAAAGATGTCCGATAGAAAACAGGGAAGCGGCGGAAAAATGGTTACTTGACCTGGTAGCCGTGGGAACAGTGGCCGATTACATGCCCTTATTAGGAGAAAACAGAACTTTAGTTAAATACGGCCTGATTGTTTTAAATAAAAGTACTAATTATGGCCTCAGGGCCTTGGTGGAAAAGAGTAATCTTAATTTTGGCAGCCTTGACACTTTCAGCATTACTTATCAACTCAGTCCGAGATTAAATGCGGCAGCAAGAATAAAACACGCGGACATAGCTCTTAACCTTATTTTAACCCAAGATATTAACGAAGCGGAAAAATTAGCTCTTGATTTAAATGAATTAAATAAAAAAAGACAACAATTAGTGGAAAAAGCCTTTGAAGAAATTAAAAATCAAATTGGCCCGGACCCAAAAGAAAAAATTTTAGTAGTCTTAGGCCAGGACTGGCCCAAGGGGGTTTTGGGTTTAAATGCCAACAAAACAGTAGAACAATATTGCCGGCCAGCCATTATTCTTACCCAACGGGGAAAGGAGATAGTTGGCTCAGGTCGTTCAATTCCTAATTTTAATATTTATCAGGCTTTAGTGACTTTAAGGGAATATTTTTCTCGTTTTGGCGGTCATCCCGGAGCCTTGGGTTTAACTTTAAAAAATTTGGAGATTTTTGACGACTTCAAAAAAGGGATTGAAAAAATTGGACGAGAACAAATAACCGATGAAGATTTAAAACCAAGAATAAAGATTGAGGTCCAGGTTGACTTGAACGAGGTAAACTGGTCTTTATATGAAGAAATGAAGAAATTTGAGCCGTTCGGACGCGACAATAATCAGCCAAATTTTTTAGTCAAGAATATCCATTTAGACGATTTACAAATGGTCGGCCAGAATGGCCGTCACTGCCGGATTATAGTAGGCAACGGACGGAAGATGATTTATTTTGATGCTAATGACGGGATAGAGGATATTAAAACAGGCGACTACCTCGATATTATTTTCCAATTAGGTATTAATCAATGGAATGGCCAACAAGAGTTACAGATGAAGGTTGTTGATTTAAAAAAAATTAAATAATATTTATGAAATTAAAAATTTATACCGACGGAGGCGCCAGAGGGAATCCGGGACCGGCCGGATGCGGGGCGGTTATTTATGACCTCCGGACGAAAATCGTCAGAGAATACTCCAAATTTTTTGAGAAAGCAACTAATAATCAGGCTGAATATGAAGCCCTGGTTTTAGGTCTGGAAAAAGCCAGGGAATTAAAAGCTACGGAAGTAGATTGTTATTTAGACAGTCAGTTAGTGGTTGAACAGTTAAACCAAAGGTATAAGATAAAAAATCTTATTTTAGGAGTTTTATTCATTAAAATTTGGAACCTTTCACAATCTTTTAAAAAGGTTAATTTTTACTATATTCCCAGAGAAAAAAATAAGAGAGCCGACAAGCTCGTTAATGAAATTATAGACAAAAGTACGGGCTTAAGTAGATAAGTAAGCCGAATTCTGTTACCCCTAAAGGGCGCGATCATTTATCTGGGACCAATTTCGCAATTGGCCTCAAGCGGCCTACCTTCCTTGAACTAATTCAAGGATTTTTTTGGCCTTTCACTCGAGTAAGGATTTAGCCGTTTCATCGCAGCCTTTGGCGAAGATCCTCCACAGCTTTAGCGTAGGAGGAACTGCCTTATAGCCACGCTCGCCCTCCTTCATCCCGCTAAGCGGGATTTTAGAAGGGCGATTTTGTCTTCTCAGACAAAATCGTCTCTGTTCGCACCTCTGCCAGCGCTCCGTGCCGGAAACTCCAAATTACAAGATATAATAACCAAATAAATCACAATCACCAAAATTCAAATAACCAAATGTTTGAAATTTTGAAAATCTGGATTTGATTATTGTTTGGAATTTATTTCTTGGTGCTTGTAGTTTCCAGTGCGAAGCACTGGCGACAGGTATTACCTGCTACCCGGCTCCTCATTTAATGAGGGAGTGTTCGGACTTTCCTCCCTAAGCCGAAATAAATTCAGTCTAGGGCGATCACTACGTCTACTTAAGCCCATTTTATTATATCAAATTATCCTTGCTTGTCAAGATTTTTTTTGTTAGAATGAAGATATGAAAAAGTTTGACCTTATATTCTCGGCCGTTCTGGTTCCCTTGGATTATTTAATGTTAATTTTAGCCGGAATTTTTGTCTATTATTTGCGTTTCAACGCTTTGGTAGAATTGAGGCCGGTAATTTACGAAATCAGTTTTAGCCGTTATTTTATTTCTCTTTTAATTATTTTTTTGACTTGGTTGGTTGTTTTTTCCCTGGCCGGCTTGTATAATCTCGGCGAAAAAAGGCATTTTTCCAGGGAAATTTCTAAGATTTTTTTAGGTTGCACAGTGGGGACAATGTTAATCGTCCTTTTTATTTTTTTCAAACGGGAATATTTTTCTTCGCGATTTATTATTTTGGCCGGTTGGCTAATAACCATCATTTTCGTGGTTTTGGGCAGATTTTTCATTCATTATCTACAGTTGATATATTATCGCCGAGGTAAAGGATTAGAACCGATTTTGATTTTTGGTCTAGGAAAAACCGTTGAAGAAACCTATCAATATATTAAGACAAATCCGGGCCTGGGGTATTGTATTTTAGGTTGTGAGAAAACAATCGGGGATCTAGTTAAAAATTGGTCGGATAAAGCCGGGAACATAAGTCAAATAATTCAGGTCGACCCGAACATTAACAGAGAAGAAGTTTTAAAATTAGTGGAATTTTGCAACGAACATCAGATCGTTTTTAAATATACGGCCGATATATTTAATTCTTTGGCCAGTAATGTCAAGACAGAGACCTTAGCTGGCATACCCATAGTGATTATTCAAAAAACAGCATTGGATGGTTGGGGTAGAATTACCAAACGTTTATATGATTTTATTTT
>CAZAGY010000014.1:0-7756 GCA_964485025.1 uncultured Gammaproteobacteria bacterium | reverse complement strand
TTCCTTGATTTTTTTAATTATTCTCAGCCCGATTTTTTTAATTGTTGGAATAATAATTAAAATGGATTCAGCGGGAACGGTTTTTGTCAAACTGGAGAGAATAGGAGAAAGGGGAAAAACTTTTAAACTTTATAAGTTCCGTTCAATGGTCCAAAACGCTCATAGAATGAAAGAAAGTTTATCAGAATATAATGAGAGAAAGGACGGGCCGCTTTTTAAAATAAAAAATGACCCAAGAATAACCAGGTTTGGTGGAGTTCTGCGAAAGATCAGTTTTGATGAATTACCACAGTTGTATAATGTTTTGAAAGGGGAAATGAGTTTGGTCGGCCCCCGTCCTCATGAACCGCAGGAAGTGGCTAGGTATAGCAAACACCATAAACAGTTGTTAACAATCAAGCCGGGGATAACCGGTTTAGCTCAGATTTCCGGTCGTTCCAAACTTTCGTTTGAGGAAGAATCAAAACTGGACATTTATTACATTGAAAATTGGTCTTTGGGATTTGATTTTCAAATTATCATTAAAACCGTTCCCGTTGTTTTATCAAGGAAAAATGTTTCTTAATTTATGAAGGAATACGAAGTTATTATTGGTTTAGAAATTCATTTGGAGATTAAAACAAAAAGCAAATTTTTTTGCGATTGTTTAAATCAGGAAACTAACGAACCAAATGTCAATGTTTGTCCGATTTGTTTGGGCCATCCCGGTGTTCTGCCGACAATAAATAAGGAAGCGATTATTAAGGCCTTGAAATTGGGACTGGCCTTGAACGGTAAAATTATAGAAAATTCTTTTTTTGAACGCAAAAATTATTTCTATCCGGATTTGCCCAAAGGATATCAAATCAGCCAGTACCAATCACCGTTAATCAGTGGAGGAAAAGTACAGACGGAAGAAGGGATTATTAATTTAGAAAGAATCCATTTAGAGGAAGATACGGCTAAAGTTTTCCATTCAAGAGATTCGAGTTTATTTGATTTCAATCGAGCCGGCGTGCCTTTATTGGAAATTGTGACCAAACCGGAAATCAAAAGTTTTTCGCAGGCAAGATTTTTTCTTGAAGAGTTGCAGAGAATTATCAGATATCTGGAAATTTCCGACGCCGATATGGAAAAAGGACAATTACGTTGCGATACCAATATCTCTATCAGACCGAAAAACGATGAAAAATATTATCCGAAGACGGAAATAAAGAACCTCAATTCTTTTAAGGCCGTAGAAAACGCTTTGATTTATGAGTTTAATAGGCAATTGGAACTTTGGAAAAATGGTAATCCGCCAGAACATCAGACTACCAGGGGTTGGAACGAAGACAAAGGCATAACTATTGAGCAGAGGGGCAAAGAAGAAGAAAAAGATTATCGTTATTTTCCTGAACCTGATTTGCCTCCAATCAACATAAAATTTTTTAAAGAACAGGGCATTGACTTGGATGTTTTAAAAGCTAATCTGCCCGAACTGCCTTTTTATATAAAGAAACGCTTTAAAGAGAAATACGGATTTGACTCAAGTCAGGCGGACCTTTTGACAAGAGATAAAGAAACGGCTACTTTTGTTGAAAAAGTTATCTCTATACTCAAGGACCAGTTTCTGTCTTTAGAAACAGTAGAAGGGTCAGAACAAGAAAGATGGACCGACAACAAGAAGTCAATTGTCAAATTATTAAATAAATGGCTGGTAAACACCTTAATGGTTTTACAAAAAGGGTCACAAGAAAAAAGTTTTCGTACTAGTCCTGAAAATTTTGCCGAATTTTTGATTAAAAGTTACCAAGAAAGAATAAACATTATTAAGGCTCAAGAAATTTTAAAAATAATGTTTGAAACAAAAGAAGACGTTGAAGAGGTTATTTCTAAATATGAGTTTAAGGCGGCTAAAAGTAATGACGAATTAGATGAAATTATTCAGGAGGTCATTAACGGCAATCCGGAAATGGTGGAAAAGATAAGACAGGGGAAAATAAACGTTATTCAATATTTAGTCGGGCAGGTAATGAAAAAAACTCAGGGAGAGGCTGAGCCAAATTCAGTCAAAATGTTATTGGAAAAAAAATTGAGAATTAAGACAAGAAATCCTTAATCATTTTTTCAGCTTCTTCATAGCGACAGATCCATTTGACATTTTTGTCTTTTTTAAACCAGGTTGCCTGTCGCCGGGCGTAGTGATGAGTATTTTTTTTTATTAAATCGACAGCTTCGTCAAGGCTGATTTTATTTTTCAAATAAGCGATTATTTCCTGATAACCAATGGTATTTAAAGAGGAGAGAGAGAGAGGGTATTTTTTAGTTAAACTCCTTACTTCTTCAACTAAGCCCTTTTTCATCATTTCTTCGACCCGTTGGTTGATTTTTTCGAATAAGACCCTTTTTGATATTTTAACAGCCAATTGCAGGCAATTGAATAAGGATTCATTTTTTTTCCTTAATTCGGAAAAAGGTTTTTTTGTTTTTAAACAAACCTCCAGAGCCCGAATTACCCGACGAGGATTTTGTCTTTGGACAAATCCGGTGGCGTCAGGATCAAGTTTCACTAATTTTTGCCAAAGATAATCAAGTCCGTATTTGATGATTTTTTTTTCCAATCTTAACCTCAATTTTTTATCGGGCGGAACATGGGGAATATCCAAGTTGTCAACGATTGAGCTGATATACAGACCGGTACCACCGACTAAAAAAGGAATTTTATAATGATGAATAATTTCGTCAATGTGTTTCAGGGCTTCTTTTTTAAACTCAGCTACGGTAAATTCTTGGTCAAGAGGGACAAAATCAATCAGATAATTGGGAATTTTTAGGCGCTGTTCCATGGTTGGTTTGGCCGTTCCGATATTCATTTCCTGATAAATAGTTCGGCTGTCAGCGGTAATTATCTCCCCGTTGAATTTATGGGCCATTTCCAAAGCCAGATCGGTTTTTCCGGTAGCCGTAGGGCCGCAGATGACGATTAGTTTTGGCTTATGATTCAACATAGATTATACAATTTGTATTTTTTAGAGTATAATAATAAACACGAGAACACTAGAACATTAAAACACCAGAACAATTTGTTTTCATGTTCTCATACTTTGATGCCTTATTGTTTTAATGTTTTAATGAGGTGGTATGGATTTATTTAATTATTTAATCAATCAAGCCAATTGGCAAAATTCAATAGTTTTTTTATTACTCAGTACCGGACCGACTATTATTTGGTTTTTAATCTGTCTAGGATTTGACCGCTCGGCTCCGGAGCCCGGTTTGCAGATTTTAAAGACTTTTCTTTTGGGTTGCCTGATTACCCTTCCTATAATTCCGATAGCCGGCAATTTAACACACTTAATTGAAGCCATTCCCTGGCTGGGTCCAGTGGCGACAATTTTTATATTGTCTTTTTTAATAGACGGCTTCATTGAAGAGTTTTCCAAATATGCGGTTTTAAGGCTGGGAATATATAAATCGGTTCATTTTGATGAATTGCGCGACGGTTTTATTTACGGCATGGTTTTAGGTTTAGGTTTTGCTTTTGTGGAAAACATTCTTTACGGTTTTGTTGCCGGCGGTTTGATGTCCGGCATTGGCACAATTCTATTAAGGGGATTTACCAGTACTTTTATGCATTTCCTTTCAGGAGGTATTATCGGCTATCATTTAGGTTTAGTTAAGTTTAATAAAGAAAAAAAATCAGGATTAATCATTTTCAGAGGTTTGATTCTAGCCATTCTATTTCACGGTTTTTATAACACAATTGTCAGATTCGGCTGGTGGTGGAATCTAATACCTCTGGCCCTTCTTTTACTAATTGTTTATATTTTCATTTTAAGAAAAATCAAAGAAATTTCTAAACCCCGCACCTAATCCGTGCTTTATAATTACCAAACAAATTCCGAGATAAAACTAATCCTACAAATTAAAGATTAGGTGCGGGGTCAACCAGGCCCTCAAGGCCCCAAGGGGTAGCTTTTATAATTTTTATTCTGACAAATTGTCCGGGAGCCAAAGCACATGATTTTATTTTAACGTTTTTAAAAGTTTTTGTTTTACCTAAGCAAAATCCATTTTTTACTTGCTCTGTACCGAATTTATTCTGGTACAGGGTTTTTTCAATTAAAACCTCGACGGTTTTTCTAAGATATTTTTTATTTTTCTGCTGAGCGGTTTTTTTTAATATTTCATTTAAAATATTTTTTCTTTCTCTTTTTTCCCGTTTTGACACATCATCCCTTAGATTAGCAGCCATGGTATCAGCGCGAGGGGAATATTCGGCGATATAGGCCATATCAAAGCGTATTTGTTTCATCAATTTCGCTGTTTTATTAAACTGTTTTTTTGATTCACCGGGAAAACCGACAATAACATCAGTGGAAAGGCAGACGTCTATTTTATTTCTTATTTTTTTAACCAGGTCGCAATATTTTTTAAAAGTATAATCCCGATTCATTTTTTTAAGGATTTTGTCGTCGCCGGCTTGGACTGGTAAATGTAAATATTCGGTAATTTTTTTACCACGGGCCATAACTTCAATCAATTTGTCGGAAAGATCCTTAGGATGGCTGGTAATAAAACGTAGCCAGAATTTTCCGGGCAATTCGTCTATTTTTTTCAATAAACAAGGAAAATCAATTTTTTCATATTGATAAGAATTAACGTTTTGTCCTAATAAAATAATTTCTTTATATCCCTTTTTAATCAAGCATTTAATTTCATTTATAATTTCTTGAGCCGGTCGGCTAATTTCTCTTCCCCGGGCGAAAGGCACGACGCAATACGCGCAGAAATTATTACATCCGGTCATAATGGGAACATAAGCGAAAAAACTTGAAGTCAGGGAAGGGGAGACGGAAAGATAGTTCTTATCCGGCAAAGTTTTTTTCCCCAGATATTTTGGCAGTTTTAATAAATCCTTAATTTTAAGAACTACGTCAAATTGTTCTTTAAATTTAACTTCATCTTTTTTTAAAAAACAGCCGGTTAAAACAGTTTTTAATTCGATTTTTTTTTGTTTTAATTTAACAAAATTATTTCTTAGACCGAAAACCCGGTCCACGGCTGATTGGCGTACCGAACACATATTTACGACGATTAAATCAGCTTGAGCCGCTTTATCAATAGGCTGATAGCCTATTTTTTTTAAAAGGCCGGCGATTCTTTCACTGTCAGACTTATTCATCTGGCAGCCAAAAGTGATAATAAAATAATTCATAAAGATATTTTACTTTATTTTTATAAGTTTTTCAATATAAAAGAGGCCGTTTAAGCCCCTTTTAGACATTGCCTGAAAACGATTTATTTAAAGATTTTTTTTATTTTTTCAAACAGTGAGGAGCCACCCAAGGAACCCTCCGGTTTTATTAATGGTTTTTTTGTTGTTTCCGGTTGGATAATTGGTTGTGGTTGGAGTTTTTCTTGGGGCATAACGGGTTTGTCCATTTGAACTCTTGGGTCTACGGATTTTTCGCATCTTTCTACTTTTTGCCAGCCGCTCGGTACGTCGCAGGGAGTGGGGAATTCTTTACAGACCCCGTCTTTCATTGCCGGCGTAATTACCTGAATGCAGTCTGTTTTTCCTCTTTTACCAGAAACAGGAACAGGCTTAATGGGTTCAATTATCCGCAACTGAGGTTGACCTGGTATTTCTTTCTCGCCTAAGCCCATACATTCTAATTTTAAAGGACAACCATTTTCATCTTCTTCAGCAGTAATTATTATGCCGTTTTCGCAAGCAGGACGTGATATCTCCGGGCAGGAAGAAGCAGACGTTTCTTTATCTTTCAAAGTATTTTTTTTCTCATTATTCTGAGCGCATTCTCCTCTAAAAAACGCCCATTCTTCGCAAGTCGTTCCGTCGGGTAAATGGCAAACGCCGAATTGACTGCCATTTCCATCGGTTTTTATTTCCAAATTTCCGCCTTTTTTAACGCAGAATTCAGAGGCCGGATTAGCTATTTGGTTTTGTTCTTCTTGGCCAGTCAAAGAATCAACGGAATCAATTTTTTCTTTCAATCTTTCCATTTTTTCAACAATTTTTTCTTTGCTTTTTTCTAATTTTTGACTGATTTTTTCAGAAGTATCACCCTGAGACAGGTCTTCAATAACTTCCAATTGGACGGCCTTGTTTCCGCCGATATTTTCAACATAATTTTGAAATTTTTCACTTTCTTTTTCTTGGAGCCGGTCTATTTTAACTTCTAATTTCTGTAAAATGTTTTGTTGAACTTGACGAACGGCTTCGCGCGCCACTTCCGGTACTTTTTGTTCAACCGCTTTTAGAACCTCCAGATTTTTGAAATCCTTAAATTCACTACCGGTTTGACCGTCGATTACCGCGTTAATTTTATCGTTTATTTCGTCGGTCGGAATTATTTCACCGATGATTTTTCCCAGATTTTCTAAACTCCGATTCTTGGCTTGTTGCACTATTTGCGTTTGTTGAGCGTCAAATTTTTTTTCAAGACCATCAATAAGATTTTGTTGTTTAAACGAATAATCAATGATTTTTTCCGCTAAATCGGAGGCTTTTTCTTTTGTTTTATCCGAAGCATTTTCCAATGCCTTACTTACACCAGCGATTTGTTCCTGATATTTTTCCAAGGCCCTGACCGCCAGCTCAGGATTATTCTTTACTTCCGCCATTGTTTTAGCCTCAATTAATTTTTCATTGGCGTATTGAAGTTTTAATTCGGCTTTTTTAATCGGGTTAAAAGTAAACGCTGAACGCAGCCCTTGCCAAAAGTTTTTTACTTTATAAAAAGCATTGTCAGACAATATTTTTGGATTGGAAACGCCCAGATCTTCGGCTTCAATGTTTTCGTCCATATCTGCCTCAACTGAAGTTGTGACTTCGGTTAGTTGCTGATTAGCCTCTGTGGTGGTTGATATCACGGTGGGGGAGATGACTTGTTCTTCGGACATCTTCATGCCGAGCGTTTCTTGCGCCCTAATGTTATTAAAAGGCAAAATTAAGGTTGCTATAAAAATTAAAGCAAAATTTTTTAATGTTTTCATATGTTTTAAATTAATTATTTTATAAAATCAAATTCCCACGGAATAATCATTTTAGATGGTTTTAAGCGCAATTTTGATTCCCTTAAACCCTCGACGTTCGTTAAATTTGTCCCATTGATATATTCAATATTTTTTAAATTTTTATGGTTACACACCAAATTATAAAGAGCTTGATAAACTCCTTTAATTTCTCTTTTTGCCTTAACTACATTAAAAATGAATATCTTATTATTAATTATTTCACCAAATAAAAATGCTGCTAATTTATTTTTCACCAACAATAAAAATCCTAAGATTGGCAGAGATTCGTAATTGTCGGTAAAAAATTTAGTGATTATATTATCACAAAAATTCGTAGGATGATCGGATTTATTTTCCCAATACTCTACAAGTTTTAATACTTCAGATTTATAAATTTTATTATAAGTTTGTAATTGATAACCACTATTATTTTTGAAAAAAATGTTAGCTCTGCGTTTTTGGCTTTCAATTTTATGAAATTCGGTAAATCTTTCAATAGGGTAAATAACTTCATAGTCCGCTTTTGTCTCAGGCTTGATGTTAAACAGGGGTTTCAAGTATTTAACAAGATTTCCGTCTATATACGCACCAAAACGAATATTATTTTTAAGGCAATAATTTTTTAACAAAAAAGCGCCTTTTAATGGATCTGTGCCAAGATAAAGTGGGGTGACATATTTTTCGTTTGTTTTGGGATCAATTGCGACGTAACAAAAAATATCTTTATTGAGTACTTCATAATAAAGATCAAGAT
>CAZAGY010000013.1:0-12179 GCA_964485025.1 uncultured Gammaproteobacteria bacterium | reverse complement strand
TAAAAAAAGTTGATAAAAAAGCAACCGTCCGCAATAGGATAAAAAGAAGAATAAGATCTATTTTAAGAGAATATTTATTGCGCTTTGTTTCCGGTTACGATTTTTTAATTCTTACTCGGCCGACGGTTAAAGAATTGAATTATCACCAAATCGAAAATATAATCTTAAAAATTTTTCAAAAAGGGAGATTAATGCAATGAAAATGGTGTTCATTTGGTTAAAGTTGTTGGTGTTAAAATCAATTCGGTTTTATCAAAAAACGTTTTCTCCCGACTCAGGACTATTCTCTTTATTGCATCCTTGGCCGGGTGCTTGTAAATTCCAACCCACTTGTTCAGAATATGCTTATCAGGCTATTGAGAAATACGGGCTTCTAAGAGGTGGATTTAAGGCGATTAAAAGAATTTTTCGGTGCCATCCTTGGTCAAAAGGGGGGTGGGACCGGCCATAAATAGTTTTATTATGATTGAATTTTTTAAAATAATTCTTTATCAGCCTTTATTAAATCTCTTGGTGGTTTTTTATAACATAACGCCGGGTCATGATTTGGGCGTTGCCATAATTTTTTTAACCCTGGTGGTTAAATTGGTGCTTTTTCCTTTCTCCCATCAGTCAATTAAGGCACAGAAGTCATTAAAAGATTTACAACCCAAAATAGAGGAGATTAAAAAAAAGTACGCTGATCAGAAAGATAAGCAGGCCCAAGCCATGATGGTGCTCTATAAGGAAAATAAAATAAATCCATTTTCTTCCTGCCTGCCATTATTGATTCAATTTCCTATTTTAATCGCAGTCTATCAAGTTTTTCGTGTTGGGTTAACAAGCACTTCTTTGCCGGTTTATTCGTTTATTTATAATCCCGGAAGCTTAAATATTATGGCTTTTGGCCTTTTGGATCTAGCTAAACCTAATTATGTTTTGGCTTTTATCACAGGCGTTCTTCAATATCTGCAGATGAAAGTTTTAACCAGTAATCAGCCGGTAAAAGAATTAGTCAAGCAGAAGGACGCTAAAGACGAGAATATAATGTCCACCATGAATAAACAGATGAAGTTTATGATGCCCGCTTTAACTGTCTTTATCGGTTTAACTCTGCCCAGCGGTTTAATGCTTTATTGGTTAATCAGTGTTTTAGGCACAATTGTGGAGCAAAAGATTATTTTTAAAAATAAAGTCATAAAATCCTAATATGGATTCAGTTCCAACAATTAATTTGCCGGTTTATACCCGGAGTGGTAATTATTTGGGCCGGATTGTCGACCTGGAAATCAACGCCGAATCCTACCGGGTGGAAAAAATTTTAGTTAAAAGCAGTAATACTTTTAAGAACTTATTTCAGGGACGTTTAATAATTGATGTTAGTCAAATAGTTTCCGTTTCAAAGGACAAAATGGTGGTTAAAGATAACCTTAAAGAAATAGAAAGACTCGTTTCCGACTTAGTGAGCTAAATATTTTTATATGTCCTTTTCTATTGCCATTGTTAAATCCACATTTTTGGGAGCCTTGATCAGCATCTTTTATTTTCCGATTTGGTGGTACTCCTTGGGCTTTAAAAAAAGATTGATTGGTTTCAGTCAAGGAATAATCAATTTAATTCACGACCTGGCATTAAAACTGATGTTCACTCATCTTTTTAAGCCCATGTTTGGCGAGCGTTCAAAATCTGGAAGAATCATCAGTTTTTTTATGCGCCTGATTCTTTTGATTTGGCGCCTCTTTTTATTTATTTTAGGTTTTCTAAGTCGGTTGGCCCTATTATTTCTTTGGATTATTTTGCCGGCAATCAGTGTTTGGCAGATAATTAATTTATTATTTTAAAAATGGAATTCATCATTTGCCCGACCTGTAAAGGAAGGGGACAAACGCAAAGAAAAAAATGCCCGACTTGTTCTAATCGCGAAGTTTATGCTTGGTTCGGTGGTTACCTTTTATTTTTAGATAAGATTTTTGATCGGCCGGAAATAATCAGTAATAATTTAAATAAATTTTTTAAAATTGTCATCAGAATTTTATTGATCCTTTTCGGTATCTGGGGCATTCTTGTTTTAATAAAAATTGTTACAGAATTTCCAGGGATAACGGTTCCGGAATTTATTACCAGAGGTTTGAAACGAATTTATATTTTAAATTTGACATCCGAAAGCTCCTTTTTAATATTATGGGCTTCAATTTTAACCGATTGTTATCTCCTTTATAGTCTTGAAAGGACTCAGGACGAAAAAAAGAAAAATTGGCCCAAATCATTCAGAAGTGACGCTAAAATTCCCAACAATTGGAAACAAGCCCATCATTCGGTGCGGAGATTTAAAATAGACGTGGCCGACGCTTTTTCAGAAGAATCCATTAAGGTTGTTCAAAAAGCTTGGAAATTGGCACATAAACTGAAACACCAACAAATAGAGCCAATTCATTTATTGGCCGGTTGTTTGCAAGTTTCTGAAACAGCTTTAGTTGTCAGTCGCTTGGGGCTGGGGTGGGACGTTTTAAATAACAAAATAGCCAAGGTTTTAAGTAGAATCAACAAGAACGAAAAAAAAGGAAGAGTATTTTATAGCTTGGAGGCACAAGAGGTTCTTTTAAGAGCTTATGGTTTGGCCGGGGAGGGAAAAAATATCAATTTGTCACCCTTGAAAATATTACAGGCTCTGGTAGATTTTTCCGGTCCGGTAAAAGAAGTTTTTTATGATTTGGAAATCGGTTTTAATGAAATAAAAAACGTTTGTCTTTGGATAGACGTTTATAAAGAGTTAAGAACCCGTCAGAGCCAGTTTTCTGCCCGGGCGAGATTAAAACCAAAGGGGTCGATTAACCGGGCTTATACAGCTATTGCTACTCCGAATCTGGATATTCACAGTCAGGATTTAACTCAAATGGCTAGAAGCGGTTATTTGGGTATGTGTATGGACAGGGAAAAAGAGACAGAACATATTTTTCAAGCGATTGAAAGCGGACGGACAGGAGTGATTTTAGTCGGTCAGCCGGGGGTGGGGAAAACCACGATTATCAATGGCTTAGCCAGGAGAATGGTGACTGAAGATGTTCCCAAAGTTCTTCAGGATAAAAGGTTGGTTAGTCTGGATTTGTCGAGTTTGGTGGCTGGAGCTTCACGTCCCGGAGAAATTGAACAAAGACTTCAGATTATATTAAGCGAGATAGCCCGTTCAGGGAACATCATTCTTTTTATAAAAGACATCCATAATATGATTGGCGTCAAAACAACCGAGGGAGGATTGGATATTTCCAAGATTTTAGCCAGCATTTTAAAACAAAACTTATTCTTTGTTTTAGCTACTTCAGTACCCGGAGAATACCGGCGTTTAATAGAAGGACAGGTTTTGGATGAAGTTTTCAAGAAAATAAACGTTGAAGAGCCGGAAAAAAATATTGCCATTCAGATTTTAGAAGCCCAAGCTGCTTTTATTGAAGGAAAGGAAAATGTTTATTTTTCTTATGGGGCTCTGGATAAAGCGGTTGATTTATCAATGCGTTATCTCCACGAGCAATTCCTGCCCCAAAAAGCCATTAATCTTATAAAGGACGTGGCTATTGTTGTTAAAAATAAAAGAGGCGGAAAAAGCATTATTCAGGTTGAGGACGTAGCTGGAATAGTGGCGGAGAAAACAAAAATTCCGGTTAATAAGATTACGGAAAAAGAAACGGAAAAATTATTAAATCTGGAAGATCAGATTCACCAGCGTTTAATTGACCAGAACGAGGCGGTTAATATGGTGGCTTCAGCCCTGAGAAGAGCCAGAACGGAATTAAGGAGTCAAAAGAAACCGATTGTCAATTTGCTTTTTTTAGGGCCAACCGGGGTGGGTAAGACAGAACTGGCCAAAACGGTGGCTGACGTCTATTTCGGTGATGAAAACAGGATGATTAGGCTGGATATGAGTGAATATCAGGAAAAAGCCAGTATTAATCGTTTAATTGGTATTCCCGGCGGGGAAAAGGGCGGATTATTGACCGAAGAAGCCCGTTTAAATCCTTCTTCAATTCTTTTACTCGACGAAATTGAAAAAGCTCACCCCGATATTTTGAATGTTTTTCTTCAAGTAATGGATGACGGAAGATTAACCGACGCTTTGGGTCGAACTATTGATTTTACCAATATGATTATTATCGGTACTTCCAATGCCGGTACTGATTTTATCCAGGAGGAAATTAATAGGGGCACATCAGTGGAAACGATAACAGAGGTTTTAATCAGAGAAAAGTTAAAATTGTATTTTCGACCTGAATTTTTGAACCGTTTTGACGGCATAATTGTCTTTAAACCCTTGGGCATGGACGAAATAAGACAAATTACTAAATTACTTTTGAAAAAATTAACCAAACAGTTGGAAGAAAAAGGCATTGCTTTGAAAGTGTCCGAAGAAGCAGTTAATGAACTGGCTGAAGCCGGCTTTGATCCGGCATTTGGCGCTCGGCCTTTGAACCGGGTAATCCAGAACCGGGTCAGCGATATCTTGGCCAGATTCCTTTTAACCGGAAAACTCGGCCGTAGAGATGTAGTTGTATTAGAAAAAGGCGGGGAAGTGAGGGTAGAAAAGGCGGAGATGTTGTGAAAAAGATAATTTAACTATTATGTTTAAACCAAAGGATTTTAAAAAAATTCGACCACCGACGGAAGAAGAAATTGATAAGATATTAAATAATTCATTTGAAAGAGACTTAACTCTAAAGGAAATAAAGAAACTTTTATTTTCCCATTTAAGATATTGGGGGAAAATCATTAAAACCGCGGATCAGATAAAAGAGCGGTTTTTTGGCAAACAAATCCATTTATATGTCCCTCTTTATATTGACAGCTATTGCATAAACGATTGTTTATATTGCGATTTTCGCCGCAGTAATTCGGAGTGTTTAAGGAAGAGACTGAATTTTGAAGAATTTAAGAAAGAAGTCAATTATTTATTCAAAAGAGGTTATACAAAAATAGAACTAGTCTCATCAACAGATCCAGCCTTTCCAGTGGAAACATTCGGTAAATTTATAGAATACGTGAGATTATTTGTTAAGATATTGCTTATTCATAATCCGCTCGACAGAGAGACACGTAGGTTCGCCAAATATACCAAGTCTTTAACTCAAGACAGAGTCGGGATGAATAACAGACCGTTGAGATTAGAGGAATACAAAAAATTAAGAAGAAAAGGCCTAGGTTGGAGCTGGCTTTGGATGGAAAGTTATGATAAAAAGTATTACCCAAAATATCATCCTCTAGGGACTGAAAAATCGGATTTTGAAGCGAGATTAGAATCTTACGACAATATGGGTAAAGCGGGTTTGAATATAGGATTAGCGTTTTTAATGGGACTATCACCGAATTGGCAACTGGAAATTTATTCAACCATCAGTCATGCAAAATATCTTAAAGAAAAATATAATTGTGAGATTGAATTTGGAACGCCGAGATTTTGTCCTTCTAAACACGCACCGATCAAAAAACCTCCTTATCCTCAAGCAATGACGGATGATAAATTCAGATTGATGATCGCTTTATACAGATTAGCGGTAAGAAATTCCTGGATAAACGTTTCGACGAGGGAAACGATAGATTTTCTCAAAAAGCTTTGGAAAGGAGGGGGAAATTTGACAAATCCGGAAGCTCAAACAATCCCCGGAGGATATTTTTTGAAATCAAAAGGAAGACAATTTGTTCATCATTCCTATAATAGAAATTTGTTTATTTCAGAGATTAAAAAATTAGGCCTTGAGCCGATAGATTAATGAATCTGATTTGGTTTGACTTTAATATTTATGAAATATTTTGGGTTGCCGTTAACTCCTCTTTTCAGGGAAGAGTGGTCGGAAAAAGGATAATTGATGATATAGTTAAGAGAATAGCATTTTTTAAAGGACATCTGAAGGCACGCGTGATTATTTTATCTACCCGTTCTCCGAAATTTTTTGTGAAGTGCGGATTTAAAAAAATATCGGCATTACCCGGTGATGGAGGTTTTCTTATGACGATGGAATTGTAAAAATTATTGGAGTTAATAATAAAAATTCAGCCGTTATTAAAATAATGATTGAAAAAAACTTGAAATATTTTAGAGATATGCTAAAATATAAAAGTAATTGTTAACCATAAATTTATGAGTTTAATCGCGGTAATTAAAACCGGAGGCAAGCAATATCTGGTTAAAGAAGGTGATGTGCTCCGGATTGAAAAACTAGACAAAAAGGTTGGAAGTAAAATATCTTTTAAAGATGTTCTTTTATGTTTTGACCCCCAAAAAAAGACTGGCGTGGAAATCGGCAAACCGGTTTTGAAAGTCAAAGTGGAAGCGAAAGTTTTAGCGGTTGAAAAAGGGAAAAAAGTCAGAGTCATTAAATACAAACCAAAAGTCCGTTATCATCGGAACGTCGGACATCGGCAATGGCAGACTAAAGTAAAGATTTTGTTAGTGGGAGTAGAAACAAAATCAGCCTCTGTATCAGCGGCTGAAAAGAAAATTAACAAATAATTTTATCTTCCGGAAATAATTTTAAGGGTTTGTTTAAGCCTTTGATCAGTTCCTTTGATTTCTAAAGGAACTTTTTTAATCGCTTCTCTGGACTGGCTTAAAGTATACCCCATGGTAATCAGGGCATCAACAATTAAAGAATCGTCTTCTTCTTGATTAGGTTGCGATTTAAAATTTTTGTTTATTTTTTCTTTAAATTCAAGAATTATTCTTTGGGCGGTTTTTTTGCCAATCCCCGAGACTTTGGTTAAAATATCAATTTTTTCATTTAAAACAGCCCTTTCCAAATCTTCCAGTCGGATTAAGGAAAGAATATTGATGGCCGATTTCGGGCCGATACCGGAAATAGCCACCAGGAATTTAAAATATTTTAGTTCGGTTTTATTTTCGAATCCATAGAGCGTCAAAGCGTCTTCTTTTACTTCTAAATAGGTAAGAATTTTTATATTTTGATTAAGTTTGATTTTTTCCAATAAGAAACCAGAGACAAAAATTTGAAAAGATACGCCATTTGTTTCTATGACGATAAAATCTTTTTCTTTTTCACTGATTGTTCCTTGGAGAGAATATATCATTCCATTGACAAAGTTTATAATTTCTGCTATCATTATAGCACGATAATGCAAATAAGAAATCCCCCGTTGACAAACCAGAGCAGCCGATATATTATTAATTAATAAATAATTTTGGAGGGGATTTATCAAGTATCAATATGAGTGTTTTTGAAAAAAATTCATTAATGAAAACGGAGAGAGAATTAGCTATTGAACAGGCAATTACAGAAGCTAAAAAGAGAATGTGGGAAAAGACAGAAAAACCAGAGGTGGCTGAGTTTTTTAGTGGAATGGACGGAAAAAACGTTAGAACACTGGAGACCCATCCCCAAACGGACAGGCAAAAAGTTTTCAATCTCAGCCGGCAGTTAATGAATAAGATAAAACAAAATCCCCAAGTTATTACTCCAGATGTCAGGTTTTTTCATCCGAAGCAAGGTTTATAAACTTATAGAAGGAAATAGTCAAAAAAATGTCAAAAGTATTAGATAAATTGAGAGAATTTATCAATTCTTCCAAGATTTCTCCAGATGACCAAAATGACCTGTTAATTTTTTTACCCATTTTGCCGGAAGAAGCATTGGAAGACCTTTTAGAACTTTTCAAAAAGGAACCAAGATTATTAAAGGATTTCAACGAGGATTTTAAGGCCCGATTGAATATTTTGATCGATGGTCGTGACAAATGGGATAAATTAATATCCAAAGAGGAAGAACTTTTAGAGGAGGAAGAGAGAGAAAGGGAAGAAGAAGGTTATTTATAATTTAGTAAATTAATTAAATATGCCGATTAAAAAATCAGCGGCGAAAGCACTTCGTCAAGCAAAAAAACATACTAAACGCAATAAAGACGCCAAGGCCAACATCAATTGGTTGAAAACAAGGTTTTTAAAAGCCTTTGTAGCTAAGAACAAAAAGCAAATGGTTGAATTTTACGCTAAAATTCAGAAGTCCCTCGATAAGATGTTGCAAAAAGGCATTTTGAAAAAAAATACCGTGGCCCGTACCAAGTCACGTTTAATGAATAAAATTAACAGTTTGTCAAAATAATTAGGATTTGATAATTATAAAGGGTGAGACAAATGGAACAAAAACAATTTTTTATTTGAGAGATCTGCAGTAATTTCAAGCTTTGCTTATAATTAATAAATCCAACAGGGTTTCAGGGTCAATATTCTTAGTTTTTCGCCAGAGATCTATTCTCAATAATTGTTGATAGGTCTTTTTTAATTCTCTTAAGTTATAGTTCTTCTCCTGGGCCAAGCCTTTCTGACAGACAAAAGGATGGAGGGATAGAACTCTGGCCAATTGATAATGATTGTTTACTTGATTGGTTTCCAAATAGGATTTGATTCTTATAATAGTTCGGTATTGATGGGCTAGAAGGGAAATAACCTGTGAAACGTCAACATTCTGTTTAAACTGATCGGAAAGAATTTTCAAAGCCTGGGCTTTATTTTTCTGGCCCAGACAGTCAACCAGTTTCCAAATATCCTGCTCTAATTTAGGTAAAATAATACTTTGAATATCAGAAAAATCGATTTCTTTTTTTCGTTCGGATGATTTCCAGGCCATTAACTTATTCAATTCATTATTTACCAGCCAGAGATTATTGCCAAAAGTATTAATTAATAAATTCAGGCCTTGGTCATCAATTTTGAAATTTTGGAACTTAATTTGTTTCAGAACCCATTTTTTTAATTCAGCGACGTTAAGAGATTTAAACTCTTCACTGAACTTTTCTTTTTTTAAAAGAAGAAAGAGTTTTTTTTGGTAAGAGTTCAGTTGTTTTTCGTTGATTTCTCCGTCCCAGAAAACAATAATATTATCTTTGTCTTTTTCAACTTTTTTTAAAATTTTGATAATTTCTTCAGATAAACCCCCTTTTGTTTTTTCACTTTTCTTCAATAAATTTTGTCCCAGCACATTTTTTATTATCAGCAGTCTTTTTTCCGAAAAAAGTCCGGCGCTTAAAAAAGATTTTCTTAGTTCATCAAGGGTTAAATCATTGGCTTCAAAAACAGAAATATTCAGACCTTTTTGGTCCTTTTTTTTTGTGAATTCCTCTTTTAAAACGTTTAATTTTTGTTTTGAGCGATAAGTGTCTCCGCCGTAAAGAAAGATAATCATATTATTAAAATAACTTGTTTTGCCTGTTTTCAACCAAAAACGTTTTGTCATTGGGTTGGCTTAAATCATTTTTTCCAAGCCTTTTTATCAGACTTTTGAAGCCTAAATTCTGGAAAACCTCGGTTATTTTTTCGTAATCAAAATTTTTTAAACATTTTATTTTATCTAAATTCAACCCGGGGATGTTTTTCTCAATGGTTACCAGTCTTTGGTCTCTAAAAACCTGTTCTTTTTTTCCCCAAAGACGTTCAGCTAAAGATTGTTTGATTTGGCATTTTTTTCCTTTTTCAAAGCAATTTTTCAGATATTGATACAGCCCTTCAAGGTTTTTGAACTTTTTCATTAGCCCCAAGGCGGTTTTCGGCCCGACACCCTCCATTCCCTTGATATTATCAGAAGGATCTCCTCTTAAAGCTTTAAAATCAATTAATTGTTCAGGCATTAGCTCAAAACGTTCTTTAATGGCTTCTAAATCATAGATTTTTATCTGAGAAAGCCCTTGTCTTAGGTAATAAAGAGAGGTTTGAGAGTCAACTAGTTGGCATAAATCAAGGTCACCACTGACAATTAAAAATTCAAGGTTGGAATTTTTTTTTCTTTCCGCTTGGACGATCGTGCCAATCAGATCATCAGCCTCAAAGCCTTCTTTAATAAAGACAGGAATGTCAAAGGCATCGATAACGGTTTTACTTAAAGGTATTTGGTCGTAAAATTCTTGGGGTTGCTTTTCTCTCCCGGCTTTATATTCCTTATATTCTTTATGCCTGAAGGTCGGTGCTTCAGTATCAAAAGCCACAATTAAATAATCGGGCTTTTGTTCATTAATGAGTTTCAGTAGAAGGGCGGAAAATCCGTAGACGGCATTAACCACCCGGCCGCGAGGGTCAGTCAATTTGGGTAAAGCGTGCCAGGCGCGGTGAAGAACTGCCTGGGCGTCGATTAAAATAAAAAGCCGTCTACCTTTTTCCATATGAGTATTATAGCGGTTTTTATAAAACAAAAAAGGCCAGGAGGGGAATTGAACCCCTGTATAAGAGTTTTGCAGACTCTTGCCTTACCGCTTGGCTACCTGGCCAGATTTATAATTACAAGAGACGGGACAAATGAAAAAAATAACATTTTTCATTTGTGAGGCCCAAGGTAATTTCAAGGTTTGTTTAACTTATAGACAAACCTTATTTTAAGGGAAAAAGAAAAAAAGTCAACTTGACAAAAGCGCATTTTTTTGCTATCATTCAAACAGTAAATTACAAAGGAGGAAATAAATGTTTTTTAAAAAATTGGAAAAACTGTTTTTAAGGGCAGATGACCCTTTGCCGGAAAAGGCGGATGTGATTATTGGTCTCGGCTTCGGTCTGACGCCAGATGGGAAAAAAGTTTCTCCTCAATTGGAAAAAACAGTTGAGAAATGTCTGGAGTTCCTGAAAGAAGGCAGGGCAGATAATCTTGTCTTTACCGGCGGATTCTATATCGGCGACGGACCGACTGAAGCCGAAGCGATGAAACACCATCTTTTCTCCCTGCCGGGAGGATATAGATGGAAGCCCGTGTTGGAAAGGAAGAGTTGGCGGACATACGGAAACGCTGACAATTTGTTTCCGATAATGAAGGCAAATGGCTGGAGAACAGCCATTATTGTTACTCAGCAATGGCATTGTCGCCGCGCTCGGGCCACATTTGGCCGGCGTTGGCACGGAAAAGGACTGAAGTTCTATTTCGTAAAAGCCTTTTCAGGATATGGCGGGAACTCACAAACTCGCCTAGATAATTTAATTTTTTTTGCAGTTTTTGATTTATTGGGGTGGTTGATCTCTAAAATTAGAGGATTGTGTTAAATTTTTTAGAAACAGATAACAAAGAAGGCCGGCAAATCCCGGCCTTTTGGATTTTTAAATGATTAGCATGGCGTCGCCGAAGGAGTAGAAGCGGTATTTTTGTTTTATGGCCTCTTGATAAGCTTTTTTAATAAAAGTTTGGCCGGCCATGGCGGAGACCAGCATTAAAAGGGTTGATTTAGGTAAATGGAAATTGGTGATTAAGCCGTCAATAAATTTGAATTTATAACCCGGATAAATGAATATATCAGTTGATTTTTTGCCGGAGGTTAATCGATTATTTTTATTGGTAAATGATTCCAAAGTTCGGGCACTGGTGGTGCCGACGGCAATTATCTTTTTATCTTCATTTTTTGCCGAGTTAAGACGTTGGACCGTTTTTGAAGATATCTCAGCCCATTCAGAATGCATTTTATGTTCTTCAATTTTTTCAACATTCACCGGCTGAAAGGTGCCTGAACCCACGTGGAGAGTAACGAATTCAAATTGAAAATCTTGTTTTTTCAATTCTCTAATTAGTTTATTGGTAAAATGAAAGCCGGCCGTCGGGGCCGCGATCGAACCGGTTTTTTTAGCGTAAATCGTTTGATATTCTTTTAAATTGGAAAGCCGTTTGATATATGGAGGAGTGGGAGTTTGCCCGATTTTGCAAAGAATTTTTGCGAATTTTTGTCCATCCAGATTGAATTTTATTTTTCCCAGTTGATTGTTTTTTTCCAGTAAAATTCCATTTAAGTTCTTGTTAAAAAATATTTTTATCCCCGGGGATATTTTTCCGCCGACCATTACCCGCCAAACAAATTTTCCGATTTTTTTTAAAAGTAAAATTTCAATTTTTCCTCCGGTCGGTTTGGTTCCGATCAAGCGGGCCGGGAACACCTTAGAATCATTAGCAACTAAAATACCGCCGGCGGGAAGATAATTTTTCAGATTATAAAAAAAATCATGGGTAATTGATTTATTTTTCCTGCTTAAAATCATCAGCCTCGAGCAATCTCGAGGCCTAACGGGTTTTTGGGCAATTAATTCTTGAGGAAGAATATAGTCAAAAATTTTTAAATTCATTTTAGACTTTTAGATATTTTTTAATTGCCAGACTGCTGCCAATTAAAGAAATAACCAGAGAAAAGGCGAGTGACCCCGTCCAGAAGTAAAAAGAATCCGTTTTTAAATAATTGAATAAATT
>CAZAGY010000012.1:0-12272 GCA_964485025.1 uncultured Gammaproteobacteria bacterium | reverse complement strand
GTTCGGTTGTACCTCTGTTGGCCGTGGCCGATGAAATAAAAAAACGGAAGCCGTAGGCAGAATTTTTATTTGTCGGCACCAGAAGGGGAATACCCGAGAAGGAATTGGTTCAGAAAAAGAACATCCGTTATAAACCGATTTTTTCCGGTAAATTAAGGCGTTACCCCTCGTTTAAAAATATTATTGATTTCTTTTTGGTTTTCATCGGTTTTTTTCAATCCGTTTTTTTAATTTTAAAATTCAAACCCGGGGCGATATTTTCCGCCGGCGGATTTGTGGCCGTTCCTTTGTCTTTAGCAGGTTGGTTTCTTAAAGTTCCTATTTTCATTCATCAGCAGGATATTATTCCCGGTTTAGCCAACAAAATTATTGCTCCTTTGGCCAAGAAAATCACGGCCAGTTTTGAAATTTCTTTAAAAAATTTCAATCGAAGAAAGACAATTTTGACCGGCAATCCGGTCCGGCCGGAAATTTTTCAGGGAAATCGGCAAAAAGCGGTCAAGCGGTTTCAGTTAGAAGAAAATATTCCTACTTTATTGGTTATCGGCGGGGGGACGGGGGCAAAAGATTTAAATAGGTTGGTTTTTCAAATCGTTCCTGAATTGGTTGATTTTTGCCAGATTGTTCATCTAACCGGTAAGGGTAAAGGAATAAATGACGACAAATTAAGTTTCAGCCGCTACCACCAGGTAGAATTTTTAACCGAAGAGATACCGGACCTTTATCAGGCGGCCGATTTAATTGTTTCCCGAGCCGGCATGGGAGTTTTAACTGAATTAAGTGTTTTAAAAAAACCTTTAATTTTGGTCCCTATTCCCGATTCACACCAGGAAGCGAACGCCAAATATTTTAATGAAAAAGCAGGAGTTATTTTGTTGGGCCGGAAAAATTCAACAGCTGATGAATTGTTGGAAAAAATCAAATTTTTGATCGGGTCACCTGATGAGTTAAAGAAGCTGGGGGATAAAATTTATCAACTGGCCCGGTCCCAAGCCGGAGAAAAAATCAGCAAAATAATTTTAAAAGAAATTCAATAAGGGTTGCGATAACCCTTATTTTTTGCAATTCTCCGTTTTAATTTGTTTTTTAGCTGTTTAAGCCTTTGGGGGGTCCTCCTTGTGACACCTAAACGGTGAGTTGGAGGAATTGCATATTAGGACGAAGATATATACTTATTGTATTATATTATCTTTCGTCCATTTCGCCCTCCTTGCCAAGTATTATACAAAAAATAAAAAAATAGTGTAAAAAGTTATCCACAATCTATTAGCACTCGGTCTTGACGAGTGCTAATTGTTAGTATAATATAAAAACATGACAGAAAGACAGCAAAATTTAATACGAAACATCATTGAAGAATATATTGAAAAAGTTCAACCGGTCGGTTCAGAAGTTTTAAGCGACAGAATAGAACCAAAAATAAGTTCGGCTACAATTAGAAACGAAATGGTTGAATTGGTTAGGGGAGGTTATCTGGAACAACCACACCTTTCCGCCGGGAGAATACCGACCCTGAAGGGCTGGCAGTATTATCTGGACGGTTTGTTGACGGAAAAATTACCCTCAACTTACAAGAACAATTTATTGAAAATAAAAATAAAAGAACGCGACCAAAGGGTAATGATGAAATCCTGGGCTCGGAAGATTTCGGAACTGGCCGGACAATTATGCGTTTTGGCTTTTAGCGACAACGATTTTTATTATACTGGTCTGACTAATTTATTGAATCAGCCGGAATTCAAGGATCAAACCGTTGTTTACAATCTTTCACAAGTAATTGACCATTTGGATAAGATTTTAATGGAGAATTTTGATTCACTGGGAAAAGAAATAAGAGTTTTGATCGGCAAGGAAAACCCTTTCGGCAGTTTTGGCAGTGCCATTTTTACCCGTTTAATGTTTTCTAAAAAATATATTTTAATTGGAATTTTAGGACCGATAAGGATGAATTATAAACAGAATCTGGCTTTAATTAAAGAGGTCCGAGAGTTAATGAATTAATTTTATGTCTAAAGAAGAAGAAACGGAAAAATTAAAAGATGAATTGGAAAAAATCAAAAAAGAATCAACAGAACATTTGAATGGTTGGAAAAGAGCCAAGGCCGATTATCTTAATCGGGAAAAGGAAATTAGCCGGGAAAAAGTTGACTGGGTAAAATTCGCCAATTTGGAATTAATTTTGAAGCTTTTGACGGTTTTAGACGGCTTTAACCGGTCCCTGAATCAGGTTCCCGACGACTTAAAGGAGAACCAATGGGTAAAAGGGATATTCCAGATCAGACAGCAAATGGAAGATTTTTTGAAAATTTACGGTGTGGAAAAAATAAAGGCAATCGGAGAAAAATTCAATCCTGATTTTTACGAAGCAGTTGAGAAAAGGGGAGAAGGAGACGAAATTATAGAAGAAATTCAAACGGGTTATTTAATGAATAACGAGGTAATCAGAGTTTCTAAGGTTATTCTTAAATAAAAAAGCAGCAAAAATTCATGATATATTAATTAATTTAATTTATTACCATTATGACATTAGTTCCATTTCGTCACGGTTGGCTTTGGGAACCGGGTGACGGTTTAAACAAATTTTTTAATGAATGGCCGCAGACTAAATCAACAGATTTTATGCCGGCGGTTAATGTCTACGAAAAAGACAATAAAGTGATAGTTGAAGCGGTTGTTACCGGTTTTGATCCGAAAAAAGTCGAAGTTTTCGTTCAAGACAATATTCTGACTCTTAAAGGTGAAAACCAAAGGAAGTCTGAAGTGGAGGAAAAGAATTATTATCATCATGAGCTTAAATCGGGGAGTTTTTATCGATCTATCAGCTTGCCGGTCAAAGTAGTCGCAGAAAAAATCAAAGCTATTTATCAGGACGGCATTTTAAGGATAGAAATTCCCAGGGCTAAAGAAATTAAAGCCAAAAAGGTAGAAATTAAAGTCATAAATAAAAATAATTAACAACTGATTGATTAGATCGGCAGGACTGGTGCGATTTTTATTGCCAGCCGGACTAATAATCAAACAATGAGGTATATATGGGAAAAATAATTGGTATTGATTTAGGGACATCCAATTCCGCCGCCGCTTATATTGAGGCCGGCAAGGCAAAAATGATTCCTTCAGCCGAAGGAACAACCGTGGTTGGCGGAAAGGCATTCCCTTCTTATGTCGCGTTTACTAAAGATGGGCAACTTTTGGTCGGCGAACCGGCCAGGCGTCAGGCCGTAGCCAACCCCGAGGGAACAATTTTTGCCACTAAGAGAAAAATGGGTACGGACTATAAATACGGGATTTTCGGCAAAGAATACACGCCACAGCAGATTTCCGCTTTTATTCTCCAAAAGATTAAAAAGGACGCGGAGATGTATCTGGGCGAAAAGATAGAAAAAGCCGTTATTACGGTTCCGGCTTATTTTAACGATGCTCAGCGTCAAGCGACTAAAGATGCCGGCGCCATCGCCGGCTTGGAAGTAGTCAGGTTGGTAAACGAACCGACCGCCGCCAGTTTGGCTTACGGTTTAGACAAAATAAAGGAAAAGGACCATCAGGTTTTGGTTTTTGATATTGGCGCTGGTACTTTGGATGTGACTGTTATGAACTTCGGACAGGGAGTTTTTGAAGTTTTATCAACTTCAGGTGATACCCAATTGGGTGGTAATGATATGGATGAAATTTTAATCGATTATCTGGTTAAGGAATTTAAGAAAAAAGAAGGTATTGATGTAAGTAAGGATAAAATGGCCACCCAGCGTCTCAAAGAAGCGGTGGAGAAGGCCAAGATTGAGATTTCCTCAGTTTTAGAAACAGAAATCAACCTGCCTTTCATTACCGCTGATGCTCAGGGCCCGAAGCATTTATTAATGAAAATAACCAGAGCGAAACTGGAAGAATTAGTCGGGTCAATTGTTGAGCGTTGCCGGGAATCAATTGAGCGGGCGATGAAAGACTCCAAGCTTAAACCCCAAGACATCGAAAAAATTATTCTCGTCGGCGGTCCAACCAGGATGCCGATCATTCAAAAATTCATTGAAAATATCTTCGGACAGAAGATAGAAAGAGGCGTTGACCCAATGGAATGCGTAGCCATGGGAGCGGCTATCCAAGGAGCTATTTTAAGCGGGGAAACAGAAGTTAAGGACGTTTTGCTTTTGGACGTTACCCCGTTAACTTTGGGTATAGAAACTTTAGGCGAGGTAATGACTCCTTTAATTGAAAGAAATACTACCATTCCAACCTCAAAGTCTCAAATATTTTCTACCGCAGCGAATAGTCAGACTTCGGTGGAAATTCATGTTTTACAGGGGGAAAGACCGATAGCCAGAGACAATCGGACCTTGGGAAGATTTATTCTTGACGGCATACCGCCGGCTCCAAGAGGCATTCCTCAAATTGAAGTAACCTTTGACATCGACGCCAACGGCATTTTAACTGTTTCTGCCAAGGACAAGGCTACCAATAAAGAACAGCATATTACAATTAAAGACAGTAGCGCTCTTTCGGAAAAAGAAATTGAAAAGATGAAAAAAGAAGCGGAAAAATTCGCTTCTGAAGACAGAAAAAAGAAAGAAATAATTGATTTAAGAAATCAATCAGACACTTTAATTTATACTTCTGAAAAAGCTTTGAAGGATGCCGGAGACAAGATTAGTAAAGAAGAGAAAAAGGCCGTAGAGGAAAAAATAGAGCAGTTAAAGAAAATAAAAGATGAAGATAGCGAAGAAGAGATTAAAAAGGCGATTCAGGAACTGGGAGACGAGATTCAAAAGATCGGGGCGGCAATGTATCAACAAGCCAAAGAATCGGAAAATGGTAAGAAAAAAGATGATGTAAAAGAAGACAAGAAAGAAGAAGGACCGATTGAAGGAGAAGTGGAAGAAGAAAAGTAATAGAACAATTCAGACGAGGTAAAATCAATCACAAGATGACGCAATCACGTCATCTTGTGTGTTTATAGAGAGTAGATTTTTTTGAAAGAGCGGAACATTCTGAAACTTAAAGACGAAGGAGGATGGCACGTATTCCGTGCGCATCCTCTTATAGACACAGGAAAAGATTGTCTTTTAAAATCTTTTCCGAAGACCGCGCTTTTTCAGCCAGGACATGAGCTTCGCCAGCTAATTGGTCAGCGGTCTTACTTTCGATTACAGGTTTTCTGTTTTTCCATCTCAGTTTGTATGATATTGAATTAAACGGATAGGCCCACCTTACTCCGTCAAAATTTTTATCAAGAGTATCATGGAGGAGATGGATAAATACCGCCACCGGCAACAAGGTCCCCAACAACAATCCCTCAATCAAGATGCCGGCTAAAAAACCGCAGGGAATTACTATTAAGGGGAGATGACCTATGAATTTATGAGTATATGAATACTCGTCTAAGGTCAAAATTTTTTTCTTTTCTCCGCGGTGCCAGCGGACAAATTCATTCAGGATAATGTCGCCGTCTAAGGAAAATGCGGCGATAAAAACTGTCAGGTATTGCCACCAGAATAAACCGGCGGCTTTACCCACTACGGCCAAAATTAGGCCGCAAATGAAATCAAATAACATATAACCTCCTTTGTAATATGCCGAATCATAGCAAAAAATAACTTTTTTGTCAACATATTGTTTTTAAGACATTTTATGTTAAAATAAAAGGGTAATATTAAATCCATGAATTTTAAAACCAAACATCTTATCTTTGCCTTTTTAATGATTGTGGTAAGTATCTTATTTTGGGGTTTTTTATCCCTATTTTTTACTTGGGCTAATTTGTCAAATTTGGTTTATCTGATTATTGGTTGGTTGGTTTGGCTGGTCCTTTTTCTTTTATTCTGCCTTTTGATGGAAAATCGCAATCTTATTTATCTGACTTTTATTATTTCGGCGGCGTTTTTTTTACTTTTTTTCTTTACTTCGGAAGAAATGATTTTTGGATCGTATTTAGTGGGGACGTTGATTTTCCTTTTATTTATGATTATTGCCGGCGAGTTGATGCTGAAAGAGAAAGAGCAACGTTTGGATGTTTCAGTAAGAAAAATTTGGGGAAAAGGCCTGCCCTTAATAATTACCGCTTTATCTCTGATTATCGCCTTGGTTTATTATTTCAATCCTTTAATGGAAATTAGCCAGGAGAAAATAGAGATTCCTTATGAATTTTTTGGTTTGATATTAAGACCGGCGGCGGGCATTGTCAGTAAAATGGTTCCTTTCTATGATCCGGAAATGACCATTGACCAGACCTTGTCTACCGGCCCGATGTTTCAAGGCCAGGAAAAAACGCCTCAACTGCAGGAGATTCCCTCAAGTTTATTTAACGAAATTGATGCGCTTCTTCAGAATCCGGAAGTAAAAGATTTTTTAAAAGAGCAGACCGATAACGGAACGGATAAAAGTGTTTTGGCCGAACAAAGAAAGCAACTGTCTCAGTCTTTAGGCGTGGAATTGAAAGGGGACGAGACTATGGAAGTCGTCCTGGCCAACATTGTTAATTCTAAAATAAATGATTTTGTCGGGCCGAATATCAAAGCGGTTTCTTTCGGTATCGCCGTCGCCCTGTTCTTTTTATTAAAATTTGTCGGCAAGTTATTAAGTATCTTGGCCGTGATTATTTCCGGAACGGTTTTTTCTCTTTTAAGGCTTTGCAAAATAGTAAAGATACAAGAGGAGGCAAAACAAGGCAAGACGATAAAGTTTTAACAATAATAACGAACCGGAAATTCTCAGCTCACTTGATTTAAATTTTCAATTTGCTAAAATAAGACGTTAAATATAAATAATGATTTAAATAACAATATGCCAGTAAAAAAAGAAAAAGAGAAAATAGAAACCGTTAAAGTGAAGAAAATTGTTAAACCGGTTAAGAAAGCATTGACAAAAACGGTTAAAAAATCGGTTAGCAAGGAAACATTAAAAACGGAAGTTAAAAAATCGGTTATTAAATCCGATGTTCTTTTCGCGACAGGAAAGAGAAAGACCGCCATTGCTCAAATTCAGTTTTTCCCCCAGGGACACGGGAAAATATTAGTTAACGGAAAGACCATTAAAGAATATTTTCCTGTTTTTGAATTACAAGAGTTAATTTTATCTCCGTTGAAGTTGTTGAAGAAAGAGAAAGAAGTTGACCTTAAAGTCAAAGTGAGAGGCGGGGGAGTTCACAGTCAGGCGGAAGCGGTGCGTTTGGGAATTAGTCGGATTCTGGTTTCATTAAATCCGGAACAGAGAAAAGAATTAAAGATGGCAGGTTTCTTGCGTCGTGACTCCAGGGTTAAAGAAAGAAAAAAACCAGGATTGAAAAGGGCTCGTCGAGCGCCTCAGTGGGCAAAAAGATAGATTTTAATGGTTTCTACAGCCAAAAATACATTTTATTTGTTAATTGCTTATATCTATCAAAAGCTGATAGCTCTCTTTTACTTTATTCTTTTGGCCAGATATTTAGGCGCGGACAGTTTTGGCAAATACACTTTTGCCCTTTCTTTTGCCGCGCTTTTTTCTGTAATTATGGATTTTGGCCTGTTTTCGGTACTGACCAGGGAAATTGCCCGCGACAAAACAAAGACCAATAAATACTTCGGTAATATTTTAACCTTTAACCTGGCGGCCGGAGTATTTGTTTTATTTCTGATTTATATTTTAATCAATGTTTTGGGCTATCCCTTGGTGACCAGAAGATTGGTTTATATATCGGGACTGGTCATTTTTTTAGACACTTTAGCCTTGTCATTCTATTTTGTTTTCCGCGGGCATTTAAATACCAAATACGAAGCCCTGGGAATCGTTATTCACAAGACTATTATGCTTTTAGTGGGTTTGGTCCTGATTTTTATTAAAGCCAGACTATTTTTAATGCTTCTGCCCCTTTTGGCCGCCAGTTTTTTTTACTTGGCCAACGCAATATTTTTTCTAAAAAAGAAATTAAATATTTGGCCGGTTCCCAGGTTCGACAAGGAAACCTTAAAATCTTTAATTAAACTCTCCTGGCCGTTTTTTATGGCTGCCGTCTTTGCTAAACTTTATTCTACCAGCGATACGATTCTACTTTCATATCTGGCCGACGATAAGGCCGTGGGCTGGTATAATGCGGCACAGAAGTTAACCAACGCTTTTACGCTTTTAATTGCCGGTTCTTTAAGCTCGGCTCTTTATCCGTCTTTAAGCTATTATTTTATCCGTTCTAAAAAAGAACTGGGCGAAATTTTTACTCAAGCGGTTTTTTATCTGATGTTAGTCACCGTCCCCTTGGTTTTTGGCCTTTTGATTTTAGCCAAGCCGATAATTCTTTTCATTTACGGCGACGGTTATTCTCCGGCCATTACGACTTTGACCATTTTATCCTGTTCAATTCCTTTTATGTTTTTGGATTTTATCATGGTTTCTCTTTTAAATGCTTGCGAAAAACAAAAAATTAATACTTTAATTCACGGTTTTGGGGTAGGATTATTCATTGTCTTAAATCTTATTTTAATTCCTTTATTTTCCCACTTAGGTGCGGCTTTGTCCGTTTTCGGAGGATTGGCAATAATTTTTACCCTGGAGGTTTATTGGACTAAAAAAATAGTTCAAATCAAGAAAGAATATTTATTAAAAAAAATCGGTTTTATTTGTTTATCCGGTTTGATTATGGGACTGGCCTTATTTTTAATAAAAGACAGAATCCACGTTCTTTTTTCAGTGGTTTTGAGTATTTTAATTTATATCGCTTTCGCTTTTGTTTTTGACTTGATTCAAAAAAAGGAAATTCTTTTTTTAAAAGAAGTTTTGCATTTTAAGAATATTTTTTTAACCGACAAAGAAGACATTAAAAAGACATCTATTGATGAATTATGAAAAATTTGGAAATAATCATGTTTAATATGTCCAGTTATTCAGAGTGGCGGAAGGGGATAGCCAATCGTAATGTTCATATTTTTAATAAATTATTAGAACAGCCTGAAGTTAAAAGAATTGTAGCCGTTGATTTTTTACCTTTTACTTTTAGAAGAGCAATAAGAAATTACTGGCAAAATATCATTAAAGGAGAAAAAGGCGAGGTAGTTTTTCGCGATTTTACAACCCGAGTGGTGAAGATTCCCAATGATCAAGCCGAACTTTATATTTTTTCCACGGTAGCCTCGATTTTTTCCGGTCAAAAAGTCGTCAAAAAGATTAACAAAGTTTTAGAAAAAATCAGCCAAACGGGATTAAAAAGAATAATTTGGTCCTGTTTTCCCATGTTCGTGGATTATTTTCCCGTCAAAGGCGAATACATTTCCGGCGAAGATGGCATCAAAACTGATTTGACGGTTTTTGACGCAATTGACAATTGGATAGAACACCCTTCCTTTGAGAAACAAAAAAAGGTTTTGGAAGAGAATTACCGGATCATTATTCAGAAAAGCGATTTAATTTTTACCGTTTCGGAAAATCTGTTAAGTTTTTTCAAAGACTTGGGCCGGGAACAAGACATCTACTGGGTTGCCAACGGAGTGGATACTTCCCATTTTATTGAAAAAGCGACAGTGAAGCCGAAAGATTTGGAAAAAATTTCCCGGCCGATTATCGGTTATGTGGGGATAATTCAGCAGAGACTGGATATAGATTTATTGGAATACTTGGCTGAAAAAAACCCGGAAAAATCATTTGTCTTGATCGGGCCTCTTTGGCCGATTTATTTTCGAAGGATTAGAAAGTCGGCGGTTGAAATCCAAAGGTTAAGAAAGTACAAAAATATTTATCTTTTGGGTCGACGGACCTATAACCAGACGCCCGATTACATCAGAAATTTTGATTTGGCGATTAGCCCGCATCGTCTGGATAATTTTGTCAAATACACCAATTCCCTTAAGGTTTTAGAATATTTAGCTTGTGGCAAGCCGGTGGTGACCACCCCGCCTTCGGGCGTGGAAAGATTTTCCCATTTAGTTTACATCGCCCAGGATTATGAGGATTTCAACAAAAAAATCAAAAAAGCCTTGATTGACGACAATTCAGAACTGAAGAAAGAAAGAATAAGACAAATGAAAAATCAAGATTGGAATTTCAAGGTTGAAGAAATGATTAAATTGATTAACGGTAAAATATTATGATTCTTTCCATTATTATTGTGAGTTGGAATGTTAAAGCCCTTTTAGAGAGGTGCCTAAATTCCATTTTTAAGAATATTTATGGTTTAGAAACGGAAGTTTTGGTGGTTGATAACAATTCACAGGACGGAAGCAAAGAATATTTACAGGATCGCCTAAAAAAAAATAACAGTTTGAAAATTATTTTAAACAACAGAAACCTTGGTTTTAGTCGGGCCAACAACCAGGCATTAGTCCGGGCCAAGGGAGAATTTATTTTATTTCTCAATCCGGATACGGAGATCATCGATGACGTCTGTCAAAAAACAATTCAACTTTTAAAAGAAAACAAAGATTGGGGACTGATCGGTTGCCGATTAATTGATCCGGATGACAAAATTCAGCCTTCGGTCAGATCTTTTCCCGATATTAAGAACCAATTAATCGTCCTTTTAAAACTTCAATATTTAATTCCCGGCTTTCGGCTGGTGAAAAAATATTTTCAAAAAGATTTTGATTATGATAAAACGAACGAAGTTGACCAAGTGGCAGGAGCGTTTATGATGACCAGAAGGGAGATTATTGATCAAATAGGGCAGTTTGACGAACGTTTCCATTTATGGTTTGAGGACGTGGATTTTTGTTATCGGACAAAACAAGCCGGTTACAAGGTTATTTACTATCCGGAGGGAAAGGTGATTCATTATGGCGGCGAAAGTTTTAACCAGGTTTTATCAGTTGAAAGGCAGAAAATTTACAACCGAAGTTTATTGGTTTATTTTAAAAAATATTCTTCATTTTTTCATTACTGGCCATTAGTTTTAATTCAACCGTTAAGTCTGTTGCTCGCGCGTTTAAGCGAAATTTATCCCGTGACCAGGAAAAAACAAATAAAAAAAAGATTGAAAATTAATTAAATTTGCCATGGGGAAAAAGGATCTTCAACAAAATTTAGGAGTAATAGTTTTGATTTTTTTTCTTTTTCAACTTTTTTCATTTTTGGCTTATTTATATCCTTTGATTTCTACTCCGTGTTTTTGGCTGATTGTTGCCCTGGCCATTATTTTTAGTTTATTTAAAACAGAATATGGATTTTTATTCTTGATTTTTGAGTTTTTTGCCGGTCACGAAGGTCATTTATTTGAATTCGCCGGACTTTCTTTAAGATTGGCTTTGTTTCTGGTAATAATGTTTGTTTGGTTTATCAAGGGCGTTAGCCAGGGAAGGAAAGAATTTTTTAAACGTTTTATCCAACCGGGAACGCCTTTGTTCTTTTTAATATTTCTTTTAATTATTTTTTTGGCTTTTATTCAAGGATTGCTTCAGAACGATCAGATTTTAGCCATTAAAGACTTCATTAATTATTCCTATTTTTTTCTATTTTTCCCTTTAATTGATGTTTTCCAAAGCCAATGGTTTCGAAAAAATGTTTTTAAATTCAGTCAGGCCGCGACAATTGGTATTGCCCTGTTGACGGTTTTTGTTTTTGTTCTTTTTGTCGCCAATCTGGTCGGTGTTCATGACCAGTTTTATTGGTGGTGGCGAGGCATGGTTATCGGTAAAGCGACGGATACCGGGACAGGATTTTTTCGCATTGTCAGCTCGGCTCATCTTTTGATTTTGCCCGCTTTTTTGGTTTATCTGAGTTTTTTGTTTGCGCCGGAAATTAAAAAGAAAAAATTATTGCTTTTTTTAACGTTTTTGTCCGGCTTGGTTATTTTGATTAATTTTTCCCGCGCTTATTTTTTAGGCATATTTGTCGGTTTGTTTTTTTTAAGCAAGAACTTACCTTGGCGGCGCTGGCTGTTTTTTTCCTTAGCCACGGTTTTAATTTTATTTTTTGAATTTTTTATCATTTTCGGTTTGTCCAGTGGAAAATGGGGGAATCAAGGATTGTTGTTTTTTCAGGGAAGAATCCAGACCGTGATTTCTCCCGAACAGGAATTAAGTTCTTTGACCCGCATGAATATTCTGCCTAAATTGCTTGGTCAATTGGAAAAAAAACCGGTTTTCAGTCATGGCCTGGGGGCTGCCGTTTCTTATTTTGATCCCATCAGTCAAGAAACCAAATCCACTTTTCATTTGGACTGGGGTTATTTGGAAATTTGGCTGGAGCTGGGTTTTTTCGGTTTGTTGTTTTATTTATCTCTTTTAATTTACGTTTTTTATCAGGGCTGGCAAAAAATCAGAACTTTAACTGAGGTTCGGCAAAAAAGATTGATTATCGGCTTATTGGCCGGTTTGGCGAGTTTA
>CAZAGY010000011.1:0-14895 GCA_964485025.1 uncultured Gammaproteobacteria bacterium | reverse complement strand
TTTTTTGAGGATTGTTATCTAAACCGAAAACATTAAAACCGACGGAGGCAAACCCACAGGCCAATGGCAGGCCCACATAACCCATACCCATGATAGTGATGGTAGCTTTTTTTGTTTTAATCTTGTTTTCTAAATCCATATAATAAATTAATTTTGTTAAGTAATATTAATAGTTATCGGCAAACCACTTTTCGGTTATTTTAATCCCTTCTTCAAAAGAGGTTTTCGGCTGCCAGTTTAAAAGTCTTTTAGCCTTGGTAATGTCCGCTTTGGTGTGCAATAGGTCTCCTTTTCTGACGGGCAGATATTTCTTTTCTCCGCCGATGAGGTCGGCTAAATGATTAATGGAATAGGATTCTTTACTGCCGATGTTTATAATCTCAAATCCTTTGATTTTTTTACTTTCTATGGCCTTGATATTGGCCTCTACCACGTCATCCACGAACGAGAAACTTCTGGTCTGCTGGCCATTACCGTAAATGGTTAATGGTTTTTTGTCACGTCTTTGTTTGAGAAATTTCCCCAAAACCAGACTGTATTCGGAGTCAAAATCGATTCTCGGCCCGTAAACATTGAAAAACCTCAGACAGATTATTTGTGTTTTGTACAGTTCATGGAAGAGTTTGGCAAACTGTTCGCCGACTAATTTTTGAAGAGCATAAGGGCTGAGAGGCCCGGTTCCCATGGTTTCCTTAAAGGGTGATTTTTTTTGATTGCCGTAAACAGAGGAAGAAGAAGCAAAAATTACTTTTTTCGCGCCGTGGTCGTACGCAGACTTAAAAACGTTGATCGTTCCCAAGATGTTGTTTTCAGAAGTTTTAACCGGTTCTTTGACGGAAAAGGGAACGCGGGGGATAGCCGCCAGATGAAAAACATAATCAATTTTTTTGAAAAACGGTTTTATTTTTTTATAATCACAGATATCTAATTTATGGAACTTAGCCTTAGGATTGATGTTTTCTTTTTTTCCGCCGACCAGGTTATCAATAATCGCCACTTGGTATCCTTTTTCTATTAGTTTGTCCGTTAAATGCGAGCCGATGAACCCGGCCCCGCCGGTGACGAGAATTTTTGTTTGACGATGATTTTTTATTGTTTTCATATTTTTTTATGATTTTTCATTTATATTTGCCAAGCTTCCCTTATTTTATGTTTAATAGATAGATTATTTTTAACATCTATTGAAACAATCGAAAATTCTATATTTGGATAATTTTCAAAGAATTTTTTATAAGAAAGTTCTTTGATTTTTTTTGGGTTAATCTTAACTTCAAAAGCCCTTTTTTCTTTAACAACAAAATCGATTTCATTTTGGTTGGTCGTCCGCCAAAATTTTATTTCATCTTTCGGGTATTTTTCTATTAATTGTCTGAAAACAGCATTTTCTAACAAAGTTCCTTTATCCTCTCTTGTTTCCAACGAGTTAAAATTTGAAAGGAAAAAATTTTTTAATCCCAGGTCCGAAAAATAAATTTTTGGCATTTTAGTTAATTCTTTTCTAATATTTTTAAAGAACGGCTTTACTAAATTAATATGAAACGATTTTTGCATTATATAGAGATAATTATCAATTGAACTTTTAGAAACCTCTAATGTATCGGCTATTTCAGAAGCATTTATAAGACTACCCGTTTGAGACGCTAAAATTTTGAATAATTTATAAAATACTTCGTCTTGTTTAATATTGGCCTCATAAACATCTTTTTTAATATAGGAATAAGCGATGTCTTTCAAAATTTCCTTTTTTTCATCAAGAGATGATAAAACTACGCGCGGATATCCTCCGTAAATAAGATATTCATGATAATAAATAATAATTTTTTCTTTTTCAGATAAACTTATTTTTTCGAAGTTTTTTTGTGAAAGTTCGTCTTCTTTTTTAAATCGTAGAAATTCCCTGAAAGATAAAGTTCTAACTTGAAATATTTTTTTTCTTCCGACCAAAGAGTCTTTAAATTTTTTATCAACATAAAAAGCCGAAGAACCCGAGGCAACAATTTTTATTTTTTCTTTATATTCATCCCAAAAATATTTAAGAAAATTTGTGGGATTATCCAGATATTGAATTTCATCAATTATAAGAAAAGTTTTTTTCTTTAAATCAATCGTAAATATTTTAAATAAATTTTTAGGGGATTTGTTTAATAAACCAAGATAGTCAGGATCTTCAAGGTTTAAAAAATGAACTGTTTTATTGCTTTTTTCCAAAAACGATTGGATTTGTTTGAGAATAGTGGTTTTACCCGCTTGTCTGGCTCCAATAAAAAGCAAGATATCATTATTCTCAAAATACTTTTTTGCTTGGTTTGTTATATCTCTTATAATACTCATAAAATTGATATTTTAAATACAAATTAGAGTTTAAATACATATTATCGGATAATTTGTATTTGTCAAGCGAGTTTTATCTTTTTAAGGAATCCTTTTTAAAAAAGGAAATTGAGAATCTTTTGCGGAAATCACGGGTTTTTTTATCGGCCATTTTATATTTATTTCGGGGTCGTTCCAAATAATGCCTTGTTCGTGTTCAGGCGAATATTCGTCTGAGGTTTTGTAAATGATTTCCGCTTGTTTACTCAGGACGCAGAATCCGTGAGCGAAGCCTTGAGGGATAAAAATTTCTTTTTTGTTTTGTTCTGACAGGATAGCAGAAACCCATTTCCCGTAAGTGGGGGAGTTTTTTCTGATATCCACGGCCACGTCAAAGATTTTTCCCGAGATGCACCTGACCAGTTTTGCCTGGGCCTTTGGACTTTTTTGAAAATGCAAGCCCCTTAAGACATATTTTTTTGATTGGGAATGATTTTCCTGAACGAATCTTTCTTTTATTCCGAACTTGGCAAATTCAGATTGCTTATAGCTTTCCATAAAAAATCCTCTTTTATCCGGAAACAATTTCGGCTCGACCAGGATGACCTCGGGGATTTTCAGTTTTTTAAAAATAAACGACATATTAATTTTTTAAATTCATTTCTTTTAGGAATTTTTGCGTGGCTTGTTGCCAAGTCGGCATTTTATATTTTATGGTTTTTTCCAAAAGGGAACTGTCCAAAACCGAAAATTTCGGTCTTTTTGTTTTTTGGTTAAAATTTTCTGTTTTAACCGCGATAACTTTACCCGGCCATTTTATTTCCTTTAAGATGAATTTTGCCCATTCGTATTTTGAACAATAGCCGGCATTGGTCAGGTGATAAAGTCCGTATTTTCCCGTGGCAAGCAACATTAGGGTCGCTTTAACAACATCCTTGGTAAAAGAAGGGGAGGAAACCTGATCCTTGACCATTTTGATTTCTTTTTTGTCTTTTACCCAAGAAATAACCTTTAAAGGAAAACTCACCTCAGGATTATCGCCGAAAAGGGAGCTTAAGCGGATTAGATAGTAATTTTGGCAGAATTTTTGAACATATTTTTCTCCCATGAGCTTGCTCCGGCCGTATTTGTTGAGGGGACGGGGAGTATCTTTGGTTTTATAAGGAGAAGATTTTTTTCCGTCAAAGACGTAGTCGGTGCTGTAGTGGACTAAAACGCAGTTATATTTTTTACAAATCAAGGCCAAGTTTTTAACCGCGGTTCCGTTTATCAAAAATGCCGTTTTCCAATGTTCTTCAGTCCAATCAACATCATTATATGCCGCGCAGTTGATTAGAAGGTCGGGTTTGTATTCTTTTATAACTTTATTGACTTTCTTAAAGTCGGTAATGTCAAGTTTGTCTTTTTTAAAACAAAGGCAGTTGATTTTTTTCTTTTTCAGAATTTTAGTAAAACATTTACCCAATTGTCCGTCCGCGCCCGTAACCAATATTTTATTCTTTAACGTTTTCATTTAATTGATTTTTTTCCGCTATAAATTTAGAGGTTTTATAAAGAGAGGGGAATGTTCCCACGTCGCTATAAAATCCTTTAAGTTCCCGATAAGTGGCGATATTTTTTTGAACGTAGAAATTATTGACGTCAGTTATTTCATATTCCCCCCTGGCCGAAGGTTTTAAAGTTCTGATAATGTCAAAAATTTGGTTGTCGTACATATAAAGGCCGGTAATCGCCAAATCTGACTTTGGTTTTTTAGGTTTTTCCACGATATTGATGATTTTATTTCCCTTTATTTCCGCCACCCCAAAACGTTCCGGGTCGGAGACTTTTTTTAAAAAAAGCCTGGCCCCGCGCTTTTGATTTTCAAAAATTTCAATGTCTTCTTTAATGGAATCTTCAAAAACATTATCGGCCAAGATAAGAACGATTTTTCCATTGTCGGCGAAATCTTCCGCCAAAGCTAATCCATGGGCTATGCCTCGGGGTTCTTTTTGATAAGTATAGTGTATTTCTTTAAGTCCCAATTCCTTGCCGTCTCCCAAAAGTTTTAAAAGGTCTCCGGCGTGTTCACCGCCGGTGATGATAAGGATTTCTTTCAGTCCGGCGTCAACAAATGTTTTAATAGTGTAATAAATGATCGGTTTGTCGTATAAAGGGAGGCAAGTTTTGTTAATGAGCTTGGTGCAGGGATACATTCTTGTTCCCTCGCCCCCGGCTAAAATAACACCTTTCATATGTTTTCTAATTTAAATTTTTTATTATGAATTTTTTCTAATAATTTTAACGTTGCCTGAACTGATGAATTTTCAGTATTTTTTAACATTAATTTATTTTGAAACTTGTTAAGTAGGGGACTTAAAAATTCATCGCCCCAGGAAGGCGCGAAAGTTACAACTCCTTCAAAATCAACTTTAATTGTTTCGTCGTTTTTAACTTCTTTCAAAGATGGTAAAAAGGCGGAAAAAGATTCTTTTCCGAACTGCCTGCCAGTTAAAGTCGTTCCAAATTTTTTTAAGAAAATAATCATATATTTATTGAAATTTAATTAAAGCCAAGCATCCGCGCAAATCAATGTTAGATTTTTTAATCTCAAGATTGGAATTTTTGTTTTTAATTTCAAAATACGCGTTACCGGTTTGAAAAAATAAATTTATTTTATTATTTATCACAACGTCCATTACAAATTTTAATCCATTCCCCCTTGATTCTGGTGCGCGTCCTGAAATAATTTTTGTAAAAGCAACATACAAAGCCTCCTGATGATTTAACAATTTCGGTTCAACCCTTTTTAAAGTAGTTAATATTCCTTGCCCTCTATCAGCTAAAACCACTAATTTTTTATTTAAACTATAAGCGAAAAATATACCCGGAATATCAGACCAATTACCCAGATTATGGTCAAAAGAATTATTGCCAATTTCACCGGCTACGGCCACAATTAAAGGAAATATTGCGCTTAACTCTTTTATTTTACCCAATTCGTTTTCCATTCTTGACAATCTTGCTTGAAATACAGAATTATCAGAACAATAAAAATTTTTGCGTGGCTCAAATCCTAAATCATCCTTAATCCAAATCTTTGCTAATTTAAATAAATTTTTTATATTGCAATTTTCAACATCTTCTTTTCTATAATATCTGTTTCCGGATTTTATTTTTCTAACTGACAAAAATTTTCCTGCTTCATCCCAACGGCGCAAGGTTTGAATAGAAACCCCGATCATTTTAGAAGTATGCCCGATTGTTATTAATTTTGAGTCCATATATTTTAATCAAACCTCACATCAAATCAGCGGTAATTAAATTTGATTTAGTTTAAAAATCTTATAAGAATTTAAAGTATAGGTTTGGTGTAAGGATAAATCTATACATTTTCATTATATATTAACCACAAAATTAAGTCAAATCTATACATTGTTTGAATTATTTTTTATATTGTTTTTTGTAGTATTGCTTAAAACTTTTGTTTTTCAGTTTTTTCCACCATTCAGGATTATTTTTATACCAATCAATGGTTTGTTTAATGGCCTGGCTGAAATTATATTTCGGTCGCCAGCCCATTTTTTTTATTTTTTCACAGTCAAGGGCATAACGGAGATCATGGCCGGGCCGGTCTTTGACGTGTTCAATAAATGATTTATCTTTGTTTAAATGCTTCAAAATAAGATTAGTGATGGTAATATTGGTTAATTCATTCCCGCCGCCGATGTTGTATACTTCCCCGATTTTGCCTTTATGGAGTACTAAATCAATGCCGGCGCAATTATCCAGGACGTAAATCCAGTCGCGGATATTTTTGCCCGTGCCATACAAAGGGATTTTTTTATTTTCCAAAAGATTGGTGATAAAAAGAGGAATGAGTTTTTCCGGATATTGATAAGGGCCGAAGTTATTTGAAGAGCGGGTAATCAGCACGGGAAGATTAAATGTTTTGTAATATGATTTTACCAATAAATCCGCCCCGGTCTTGGAGGCGGAATAAGGGCTGTTTGGGGACAAAGGACTCTTTTCCGTGAATTTTCCTTTTTCAATACTTCCATACGTTTCATCCGTCGATATTTGTAAGAATTTTTCATTCTTATATTTTTCTGCAGCTTGAAGTAGAACGTGTGTTCCCAGAATATCGGTCTTGATGAACGCTTCCGGATCTAAAATAGAACGGTCGACATGCGTTTCGGCCGCGAAATTAACGATAAAATTCGGTTTCTGTTTTCGAAAGATATTTTCTACTAAATTTTTATTACAAATATCTCCTTTTATAAATTTATACCTGGGATTTTTTTCAACATCTTTCAAATTTTCAAGGTTTCCGCAATAAGTAAGCTTGTCTAAATTGATGATTTTGTAATTTTTGTATTTATTTAAAATATAACGGATGAAATTCGAGCCGATGAACCCGGCGCCGCCCGTAACCAGGATTTTTTTATTAGTTGTTTTTTTCATGGATTGTTTTTTACCAGTTTTTTATTTTTTGTTTTGTTTTTTCTTTTATTTCGCGATAAAATTTTTGCGCTTCTTTTTCCAGAGAAGGGGAGATTAAACGCAAAATTTCCGCGCCCAAGATGCGGTATTGGCCGCCGACTTTATTGGCGCGGATAAGCCCGCTTTTCAGCCAGCGCTTGATCGTGCTTTTGCTGATTTTCAGAAAATCGCGGGTTTCTTCCGTGGTATAGACATTGTTTGGTTTTATTTCTTGCATGGATAAATTATATCAAGGTGTCAAAAGGTGTCAAGGCGGGAATTGGATAATTGGGTAATTGGGAATTTGAAATTGACGAAACCAATATTATTCTGTAGAATGATGGTAATCAATTAAGAGTTTTTAATTATGTTTATTTATGTACGATTTAGTTAAAGAAGAAGAAGAGGTTTTAAAATTTTGGAAAGAAAAAAATATTTTTCAAAAATCATTAAAGCAAAGCGAGAAGTCGCCGAGGTTTGTTTTTTATGAAGGTCCGCCGACGGCCAACGGCGAGCCGGGGATTCATCACATTGTTGCTCGGGCATTGAAAGACATAATTTGCCGCTACAAAACAATGAAAGGTTTTTATGTTTTAAGAAAAGCCGGTTGGGACACGCATGGTTTGCCGGTGGAAATCCAGGTGGAAAAAGAATTGTCTTTAAAAGACAAAAAAGAGATAGAAAATTACGGCATTTTAGAATTTAATCGGAAATGCAAAGAATCGGTTTGGCGCTATAAAAAAAATTGGGAAAAGCTGACGGAAAGAATCGGTTATTGGATTGATATGGAAAAGCCCTATATCACTTATGAAAATGAATACATTGAGTCATTATGGTGGATTTTAAAACAAATCTGGCAAAAAGGGCTGTTATTCAAAGATTACAAGATTGTGCCTTTTTGTCCGCGTTGCGGTACCACGCTTTCCAGCCACGAACTGGCTCAGGGTTACCAGCGGATTAAAGAACCGTCGGTTTATTTAAAATTCGAGTTGGTCGATTTAAAGAACACTTATTTATTGGTCTGGACGACTACGCCCTGGACTTTGCCGGGAAATGAGGCGGTGGCCGTCAATCCGTCATTTGTTTATTCAAAAGTCAAGGTCGGTGATGAAGTCTATATCCTGGCCAAAGAAAGGATAAATGATTGTTTAAAAGATAAAGAATACAAAGTTTTAGAGGAAATAAAAGGCGATGAATTGGTTGGTTTGAAATACCGACCGTTATATAATGTAAAGGAAGCCGAAGAATGGAGAAAAAAGATTTATGAGGTTCTGCCGGGTAATTTTGTCACCCTGGAAGACGGCACCGGCATGGTTCATATTGCTCCGGCTTTCGGTGAGGAAGATTATCAGTTGATAAAAGAGCAAGCAGGGGAGTTTCCTGTTTTAATTACGGTTGATAACGAAGGTAAGATGCTTACCCCGGATTATCAATGGGATAAAATTTTTGTTAAAGAAGCGGACCCTTTAATAATCAAAGATTTGGAAAAAAGAAACATTCTGCTTAAGGAAGAGCTTTACGAACACGATTATCCCTTTTGTTGGCGCTGCGACACACCTTTGATTTACTACGCCAAATCATCCTGGTTTATAAAAATGACGGCCTTAAAAGACAAATTACTGGAGAACAACCAAAAGATTAACTGGGTGCCGGCTCACTTAAGAGACGGCCGTTTCGGCGAATGGCTCAGGGAGATAAAAGACTGGAACCTTTCGCGGGAAAGATATTGGGGCACGCCTTTGCCCATTTGGCAGTGTGAAAATGAAAAATGCGGTCATTCGGAAGCCATGGGCTCCATAAAAGAAATAGAGGATTTAAGCGGCGAAAAGATACAAGACCCGCATCGTCCTTATATTGATAAAATTATCTTTAAATGTTCAAAATGCGGCGGAGTAATGAAAAGAGTGCCTGAAGTTATTGACTGCTGGTTTGATTCCGGGGCCATGCCCTTTGCCCAATGGCATTATCCCTTTGCCAATAAAGATTTCATAGATAAGAAAGAATATTTTCCCGCTGATTTTATCTGCGAAGGCATTGATCAGACCCGAGGCTGGTTCTACACTCTTTTGGCGATTTCCACATTATTAGACCTGGGTGTTTCCTATAAAAACGTGGTGGTTAACGGTATTGTTTTGGATGAAAAAGGGCAGAAAATGTCAAAATCAAAAGGCAATATCGTGGTGCCCGAAGAAATATTGAACAAGTACGGCGCCGACTGCGTCCGCCTTTATTTTTACACCATTAATCAGGTTGACCAGCCGAAAAGGTTCGCCTTTAAAGACATGGATGATCTTTTCCGGAAGTTTTTTTCCACTTTGGAAAATTGTTTGGCTTTTTACGAAATGTATGCGGAAAACAAGGAGTGTCCGGAGCTAAACCTTAAAGAATTAAATAATGTTTTAGATAAATGGATTGTTTCCAAATTGAACACTTTGGCCAAAAATTTGACTGATGATTTGGAAAAATATGACATCGTGGCCGCGGCCAGGCTTTTGCCGCAATTCGTCGAGGATTTGTCAAATTGGTACATTCGGCGTTCCAGAAAAAGATTTCAACGGCCGAAAAATTCGGAAGAGAAAAATATCGCTTCCGCGGTTCTTCGCTGCGTTCTTTTGGAATTTTCCAAACTGGCCGCGCCATTCACGCCCTTTATCAGTGAACATATTTATCAATCCTTGAAAGGGAAAAATGATCCGGAAAGCGTTCATCTTTGCGCATATCCGGAAGACAAAGATTTGATTGACGGGGGATTGGAAGAAAAAATGGAAAAAATAAGAGAGACGATTGTTTTGGCTCTGGCTCAGCGGGCGGAGACGGGAATCAAGGTGAGGCAGCCCCTGAACAAGCTGCGAATTCCGAATTACAAATTTCCGGCAGAATTTTTGGATCTAATAAAAGACGAAGTGAATGTTAAAGAAGTGATAATGGATGACGATTTGAAAGAGGGAGTAAAACTGGATACGGAAATCACCGCCGAACTTAAGCGGGAAGGGGAGATCAGGGACATTATCCGGCAGATTCAGAGAATAAAGAAGGAATTAAACGTGGAGCCCAAGAACAAGGTCAGCCTGTATTTCATTGACGAAGAGGCAAGGGAATTCTTAAGAGACATCAGGGAGACGATTACCAAGGAAACATCGGTTGAAATAGCGGATGATAAAAAAAATATTTCTTCACCGATTGAAAAAAGCATAGAGATGAAAGGGAGAGAAACGAATATCCTGGTTGGAATCAAATAATTTAAGAATTATATAATTTCAAAACCCGGGGACAATACCCCGGGTTTTTATTTTTTCTTTTTTATGCTATCATTTGAATATGCCGGAAAAATTGGAAAAAGTATTTCTTTGGGTAATAAGGATAGGAATAGCTGTTATTTTATTTCTGCCCTTATTGGTTTATAAAAGGGTTTTTTACCCTTATGTTTTTTCCAAGGCGATAGTTTTTCAAATTTTAGTGGAAATCATCTTTGTTGCCTGGTTATTTTTATTTTTATACGCCAAAGACAGAAAAAAATATCGCCTTGATTTTAAACATCCTTTAATCATTGCTTTAACGGTTTTTATCGCCGTCTTGTTTTTAGCTTCTTTGTTCGGTTTGGATTTCAGCCGGAGTTTTTGGGGCACTCAGGAAAGAATGAACGGACTCATGACTATTTTTCATTTTTATGCGTTTTTTATTGTTTTAAGCAGCGTTTTTTCCGCCAAAGGCGCCTGCCTGACCGGTATGCAGGGATCAGCCTCGGGCGGAAAGAATAAAGAAGATTGGGAAAAATTTATTTGGTTAAGTCTAGCTTCTTCTTTTTTTGTTGGTTTGTATGGCTTGGGTCAGAAGTTAAAGTTTGATTTTTTGATTAAAATAAGCGGTTCTCAAATGAGTGCCACTTTGGGCAATTCGATATTTTTGGCAGTTTACGCCATGTTGAATGTTTTTTTGGCCGGTTGGCTTATATCCCAAAGCCGGAAATGGTGGGGAAAGGCCCTTGGTTTTTTATTGATTATTTTTAATCTTTGGGTAATGCTTTCCGCCGCTTCGCGCGGGGTAATGCTGGCCTTCGGCTTCAGCTTGTTTTTATTGTCCATTTTTCTTATCTTTACCTCGAAATCAAAAACAATAAAAGCGGGAATCGTCACATTATTGATTTTGATTCTTGCCGGATTAATTTTTATCCAGATTCCGAGATTCAATTCCCAGGTTAATAAGATGCCGATATTTGTGCGTCGTTTGGCTCATTTTACCGTCAGCGCCGAATCACGTTTGGACGCCTGGCTTATCGGTTTGAAAGGATTTGTTGACCGGCCGGTCTTAGGCTGGGGCTGGGAAAATTACAATTTAATTTTTGACAAATATTATCAGCCGCATTATCTGGCCAAAGGCGTGGAATCTACCTGGTTTGACCGTTCACACAACCAAATAATAGATATCATGGCTTTGTCGGGGATTCTCGGATTAATATCCTATTTGAGTATTTTTGGAGTAATATTTTGGTTGCTGTTTAAGAAGATAAGGTTTCAAAACAACCTGAAGCAGAAAATTCCTTTTGCGATTCTGGGTTTTATGTTCCTGGCTTATTTTGTCCAAAATCTTTTTGTTTTTGATACCCCGGCTCCCTTAATCATTTTTTATTTCAGTTTGGCCTTGCTTTATTTTGTAACTCAGGATGATAATATAAATGCTACGAATAATATAAATAAACCAAGTACCCAAGTACCCAAGTACCCAAGTACCCGATTCCCGTTGCCCGTTTTAATTCTTCTGGTAGTTATTTTTTTCCCTTGGGCGGTTTACAAATTTAACCTTGAGCCTTTCAAGCAATCGCAACTGGGCATTACCGCCTGGCAGACGGCTAAGGTTGATTTTAAAACCGGCCTTTATTGGTTTAAGGAAGCATTAGCCAAACCCTGTTTTATTAATTCAGACGCCAGAGTTTATCTGGCTCAGGCAATTGCCGAAGGACATGATAAAATCGGGACTGAAACTACGGAAGATGATTTACAGAATCTGGGTCTGGGCACGGAATTTGCCATTGCCGAATACGAGAAAAACGTCCGGGAACATCCTTTAGACGCCCGGCGCTGGCTTTATTTGGGCCAGTTATATGGCTTGGGCGTAAAGTATGACCGGTCATACATTGAAGAAGCAAAAAAAGCTTTAAACAGGGCTTTGGAGCTTTCACCCAGCCGTCAGCAGGTTTATTTTGAACTGGCCAGAATTTATTATTATGAAAAAGAATATTCAGAGGCGCTTTTTCTTTTAGAACAGGCCGTGGTTCTGGCTCCGGAAGTGAACGAATCAGTTCAAAAATTGAAGAAAATGGTTGGAGTGGCGGAGAAGGAAAGTCCCGGATTGGAAGAACTGGATAAAGCCAAGAAATTTTTGGAATTTTTGACAAAATAAAATGAAACTTAAAACTTTAAGACAAATTAAAAATTTGAAGGGAAAAGCGGTGCTGGTTAGGGTTGGGTTTGATTGTCCGGTCAGAAATGGCAAGGTTGTTGATGATTCAAGAATAAATCAGGCTTTGCCGACAATTAATTATTTAATTGATAAAAAAGCCCGGGTGATTTTAATCAGCCATTTGGGCCGACCCGGGGGAAAAAGGGAAAAAAAATACACTTTGGAGCCGGTGGCGGATGTTTTAAAAAAGAAAATAAAGAATTTCAAATTTATTAATACATCAATTGGATCGAAACTTAAAGCCGAAATCGATCGAATGAAGCCAGATCAGGTTGTTTTATTGGAAAACCTTCGTTTTTATCCGGGCGAAGAAAAAAATGATGTCGGATTTGCCAAGGCACTGGCTAATTTGGGCGAAATATATGTTAATGAAGCCTTTTCCGTCAGCCATCGTCAACATGCTTCAGTCGGGGTTATTAACAAATATTTGCCCGATTACGTGGGATTTTTATTGGAAAAAGAAGTGAATAATCTTTCATTGTTTTTACAAAAACCAAAACATCCTTTGGTTGTTTTGATAGGCGGCAAAAAGATTGAAACCAAAATTAAACCCATCAGGAATTTATTGAAAAGGGCGGATAAAGTTTTAATCGGCGGCGCTTTAGCCAGTAATTTTTTTAAAGCCGCCGGTTATGAGATAGGAAGGTCTTTTTTTGAGCCCGGAATGATAAGCATCAGCCGGCAGTTATTTAAAAGTAAGAAGATAGTTTTGCCTTTTGATGTCAAAGTGAAAAAGGGCGAGCGGACGATGACGGTTAATGTTGGTGAATTGGATAAAATCGGTAAAAACTTTGAGATTTTTGACATCGGACCGGGAACGGTTAGGATGTTTGAAAAATATTTTAAAAATGCTAAAATGATACTTTGGAACGGACCGATGGGATATTTTGAAAAAAAACCGTTTGATTTAGGAACAAAAGGAATAGTAAAAGCAATATTAGAGAATAAAAAAGCAAGTATCGTCATTGGCGGGGGCGAAACAATCGCGGCTCTTATCAAATTATCCAATTATCCAATTACCCAGGCGCCTAACCTGTTTGTTTCCAGCGGCGGGGGAGCGATGCTGGAATTTTTCGCCGGCAAGATTTTGCCGGGAATAAAACCTTTAATAATTAATAAATTGAACCAATAATAATATGGCTAAAATTAAAAAAATAAAGGCAAGGGAAATTTTAGACTCACGGGGCAATCCCACGGTTGAAGTAATTATAACTTTGGACAACGACTTGAAAGCTAAAGCCGCAGTACCCTCGGGCGCTTCAACCGGCAAATACGAAGCTTTGGAATTAAGAGACAACGACAGCGACCGTTACATAGGGAAAGGAGTTTTAAAAGCCTGCCAAAACGTTGAAGACATAATCGCTCCGGCTTTGGTCGGTCAGGAACCGGACCCTCAGAAGATTGACCGGTTAATGATTCAACTGGACGGCACTAAAAATAAAAGCCGGCTGGGAGCCAATGCCATTTTAGGCGTTTCTTTAGCCGTGGCCAGGGTGGCGGCTTTATCGGAGAATATTCCTTTGTATAAATACATTAGAAAAACATATCAACCTTCCAAGGAAACTTATAATTTGCCTACGCCGATGTTTAACGTAATCAATGGCGGTAAACATTCCGATTCAGGTTTGGATGTCCAGGAATTCATGGTTATTCCGGTCAAAGCGGTGAGTTTTCGGGAAAAGGTGATGATTGGAGCGGAAATTTTTTCCGCCTTAAGAAAAGTTTTAAAAGTCCGTAATTTGACTTTTGCCGTCGGCGATGAAGGCGGCTTCGCGCCTAAATTAAAGAAAACGGAAAAGGTTTTTGACCTTTTGGTTTCCATCGCCGATTTTACCAAGCATCAGCTGGGAACAGACGCTTTTTTGGGCATTGATGTCGCCGCTTCTGTTTTTCATGACGATAAAGCAAAAAAATATTTATTTGAAGGGAAGAAAAGAACCGGTCATGAGATGCTTAAAATTTATTGGCAATGGCTGAAAAATTGGCCATTGATGTCAATTGAAGACCCCTTTGCCGAGGACGACTGGGAGGTCTGGTCTGATTTTACCGGACAAGTTAATGTTTTGGGTTCTAAACTGGTTATCGGTGATGACCTTTTTACCACCAATGTCGAACACTTAAAAAAGGGAATTGAAGTTAAGGCGGCCAATACGATTTTGATTAAATTAAATCAAATAGGCACTTTGACAGAAACAGTAGAATGTGTCACTTTGGCGCAAGAAAATAAATACAAGGTTGTTATTTCTCATCGGTCAGGTGAAACCAATGATGATTTTATCGCTGATTTGGCCGTGGCCGTTAATGCCGACTTTCTTAAAGGCGGAGCTCCGAATAGGGGAGAAAGAGTTGCTAAATACAACCGTTTAATGGAAATAGAACGAGAACTCGAAAAATAAGAAATACAGTTTAAAAAATTCCTCCATAATTTAGATTAGGAGCGGATTTTGGAAAATGGAAATTCAAGGGCAGTCCCCATTTATTAATTATTCAGTATGAAAATAAAGGATTTGCCAAAAGTTGAAAATAAAAAAGACCCGCGAAAAATGGCCGGTCATCGTAAACGACTGCGAGATAGATTTTTGCAGTCAGGGCTTGATGGATTTCTTGATTATGGTAATATTTAACTATAATTATAGTAGTAATTAACCATATGATTTCCTTGCGCTC
>CAZAGY010000010.1:0-15221 GCA_964485025.1 uncultured Gammaproteobacteria bacterium | reverse complement strand
GTGAATGGGATTTTAAAACCGCGGATTTGGAAAATTGTTTTTGCTCTCCTTGGATAACTTATCTGGACCCGAGTCAAGGATTAATAGGCGAGTGTTTGACGATTTACGGGCAGTGTTTTAAAGGGACAAACTGGCAGCCGGCGGAACCGACAAAAATAGAATTTGTTTTAGACGAAACTCCGACAGAATCAATTATCGGCGGTTTTGGTGATAATTATCTTACTACGGTTGTGCCTGACGTTTATTTAAAAGGCGATCGGCCGCAGATTCAAACCACAATCCAATATCAGTCAGGAGAAGAGTTAACCGGCAATAAAGTCAATTTCTTTATCAGCGAGGACGGCCAAGCCGATGGTCCTTGTCTTTGGTCAGTCAATCCCCAGGCCGGATATCCGGAAGAAACAAACGTTGATTTGAGCGGTTTAAGGTTTGGCGAAGTCGCTAATCTTAGTAAAGTATTTTTTTACGATAATCAGGAAGCGATTTATTCAAGCTGGGCCGACCAGCATATAAACGGAGTTACGGTTCCATTAAAAGCTCAGGATGGTTCAGTGGTCGTTGTTAATGATAAAGGCATAAGCAACAGTTTGCCTTTTGACGTTTTATCGCACATAAGCGGTCCGGGAGAAGTTTGCCAGCAGCCTTATTATTGTCCTAATAATCCGATGTATGAATGCGAAACCCCGATTTATAGTTGTTTAAACAATACCGAAGACACTTGTCGGTGTTGTTGCAATGTAAATCAGAATTCCTGCCCTCAGCCGCTTGAATGTATGGCCGGACAAGGCAGTTGCACCGGCGTTGACCGCGGACTTTGTTGCGGGTGTCAAAATGACAATCAGTGCGGTTTAAATTTAGGTTGCGCCATGACAGACCCGAATCACTGTTGTTATCCGCGGCCCGAGGTTATCAGTCATAATCCGATTGGCGATGATATTTGTTTGAATACGGCAATTGAGGCAACCTTTGACAAAAATTTAGACTCGGATTCATTAAACAATAACATAAGTTTTAAAAGATTAGCCTCTCTAACAGCTTCAAAAAACGGCAAAAGTTATGAGTCAGTCCAGAATACCGGCTGCCTTTCCGAATCAGATATTTACACCGGCAGTTGCTCTAATGATTGGTGGGATTATGAATTTAATTTTTCCCAAGACGGAGAATACAATGTTTATGTTGAAACTTCAAATTATTTTGGAGATGCTAAAAATATAGGTGAGGACAGTAAATGTCTTCAATCGGGTATTCAACATCATGTCGGAGTTTTTGTTGACGGCGTGGAAAAAGGAAGTTTTTGCGCCGACGCCTCTTTAATTCATCAATTTTCTTATGTTTCTTTAGGAGAGATAACGTCCGGTAATCATCTTATCAGATTATCGTGGGACAATGATTGGTATCAGCCTGGCGTAGGGGATTCTAATATAAGAATTTATCAATTGGGAATTACTCAGGCAGATGAAGAAGAAGTAGATTTTGATATAGTGGTTAATAATGATAATAATGAAATAGTTATTTATCCCAGCGGTTGCAACTTGGAACCGGAAACGACTTACGAAATTAAATTAATCGGTGGCGTTGACGGACAGGGAATTAAAAGTAATTTGGGAGTTTCCATGGATAATTATACCTGGCAATTTAATACCGGCGCGGAAAATAATTTTTGCCAGGTTAATAGAGTAGAGGTAAATCCTGACAATGCCACAGTCACTTCTTTTAATGAAAATGTTGTTTATATCGCCCAAGCTTATGATTCTAATGATAGTCCAGTTTGCATTGCCGGATTTAATTGGGAATCAAGCGATGTCAGTATTGCTATGTTAAGCCAAAGTAATGGCCTGGAAACAATTGCTTCCCCGGTTAGCGGAAGCAGTGAAGGCAGTACCGTGAATATCTCCGCCAATGTTCAGAATATTGCCGGATGGGGGCAATTTACCAGCATTTTAAATCCACCAATAATTAATGCCATTAGTCCGATCAGTGGTTCTAATAACCAGACGGTTCCGACTTATGTGACAATTTTTGGTAGTAATTTAGGCCTTAACCAAGGAAACAGTATCGTTAAATTCGGCGATACGGCGGCGGAAATAGGCTGTAATAACTGGTCAGATACGGAAATCGTGGCCATTGTTCCAAAGTCCTTAACTGCGGACCAGAGTTATCCAATTACCGTTGTTGACACTGATCAGGGAATAAGTAATAAAATTAACTTTATTGTCAATAATGATTTTCATCCGGCCATTTGCCAATTGCAGCCAAATCAGGGTCAAACAGGAACAAATATCACTATTAAAGGAATTAATTTCGGCGATAAACAGGAGAATGGCTATGTAATTTTTGCCAAAGGAAGTAATAACCCTCAAATTATAACTGATTTTAATAAGTGGTCTAATAAGGAAATTGAAATTGTGGCTCCGGAAATTTCTGAAGGAAGAGCGGATGTAGAAATTTGGGTGCCTTCGCCGATTGAAGCCGGCAATCCTTTAAAACCAAGCAATCCGGTCGCTTTTTACCGCGAACCGGTCATCACCAGCATCAGCCCGGAAAAGGGGCCAAAAGGAACCTGGATAACCATTAAGGGTAAAAATTTTACTTCCGAATCGGGGACGGTCTATTTCGGATATGACGGACAAGATTATCAGGCTGATTTACTGCCGGATTATTGTCCTAATAAATGGACAAATGAAGAAATAATAGTGGCCGTTCCTCAGGGATTGCCCAATGTGACTCTTAGTCAGAATTCTTACGACCTTCAGGTTTATTTAAAACCTTTGAAAAGCGTTAATAGTAATTTATTTGATTGGGAAGTTAACAAGGATCCTTTGCCTTCGGCGCTTTGCGATATTAATCCCAAAGAAAATTTAGACCAAAACGATTCAATTACAATTAGGGGAGACAGATTTGATCTTTTTTCTGATGAAATCGGAAGAAAAATAATATTTAATCAGGATAAAATAGCCGTTTCTTTGGAATGGAATTCCAATACGGAGATTGATAGTATTATTTTACCATCGGGGACAATTGATGGAGAAGTTTATGTTGAAAAAGACATCAGAACCAATTGTCGCTTGGAATGCGACGGTTTGTCTTTTGGCGGACGATGTTTCGGGAATATGGTAGGAGTTTGCGATGAAGGACAAACGAAAAGCAATCCTTTGTATATCACGGTTAAAAAACCCGAAATATTGGATCTGCCCAAAGTTGTTGAGGACAGCACTTGCGAACAAAGTATTCAAAGCCCTTCGCCCCGCCATCTTTCTTCGGAAGTTTGCCGCAATGTTGTTTTATCCGCCAGTTTTAATAAAGAAGTTAGCGGTTTAAACGCTAATAACATTATTCTTAAAAGATGCAATTCAGGAAGCGAAGCATTAAATGAAAATTCCTGCTTAACCAACGTTAGCGGAAGTATCTCTCTTCTTGGATTAAACAACAAGGGCTTTATATTTACTCCCGGCAGTTTATTAAACCAGAATTATTGGTATCAAATTAATCTTAAAAGCGGGTCAACGGGAATTAAGGACATAAATAACGGTTATCAGTTGGACGGTAATAAAAATAGCTTTGAAGACGGTTCGCCCAATGACGATTATGTTTGGTATTTTAAAACTAAAAATCAGGCGGAAAGCTGTTCCGCCAGCGCGGTTAAAATTATGGAAGAAATACCAGCGGGTCAGACAGCCGGAATTATTGTTTTGCCCGGAACCAGGAATTATCTTGCTTTAGTTTTGGGCCCGGATTGCCAGATTCTAAATCCAACCAGTTTTATTTGGGCATGGAATTCAACAAACCAAGCCGCAGCCACAGCGGCCGGCGGCACTCCGTCTTACACCGCCGTTGCCACGGCAGTAAATTTGGGAGAAACGGAAATTCAGGCAAAAGTTACTCTCAGCGGTGCTCAAGAAAAAGTTGGAAAAATAAATTTAGTTGTTGCCACTCATCCAATAATGAGCGGTCATCAACCAAGCGGAAACAATGTTTGCCAAAACGCGGTAATCAGAGCAGAATTTGATCAAATAATAGATAAACAAACGATTTCTTCAGAAACAGTTAAATTGTTTGGCGAATATGAATCTAAAAAAAGCGGGTTGACTTGCATGAGGATAGTGGCAGAGTCTGAAAATATTTATCATTTTTTCACCCAAGCCCGGCAAAGAATGAAAGAAAATTTAATTAAAAAAGCAATAGCCGCCACTGGTGGAGAAAATTGGAGATGCGAATTACCAATTAGTATTAATGTCCAAGAAATTGAGAACAAAACTATCGTTGATATCAAAATTCAACAATTACTTGAACGAGGCAGAAAATATAAGGTGGTAATTGATAAAGCGTTAAAAAATCAATACGGTTTAGAATTGGCCAATAGTGAAAGTTGGGAATTTACGACCGGCGAATTTTGTCAATTATCAAGAGTGCTTATTAATCCTGATAAGGTTTCATTCATTCAAGCCAATGAGACAGAAAGTTTAACCGCTAAGACCTATGATAATTATGAAAATGAAATTCAGGGTATCCCCGGTGTTTATGATTGGATATGGTCATGGGAATCCTCTAATACAGCAGCGGTTTCCGTGGGGGGGTCTGTTTCAAAAAACGAGACAATTACAGCCCAAACCCGGAACGGTCAGGCTCAAATTGTTGCTACAGCCAGCATTATCGGTTCTGATCCGGTCGTTTCCGTCTCAGGACAGACCCAGGTGGACGTTTTCATTTGTGAAAATCCTTGGATTTATGAAGACTCCCAAACCAATTTTCAATTAAAGTATTGCCGCGACATAGAAGGCCAAACCAATCTTTTATCGGAATTGCAGCCCCCGGCGGTTTTAATCGGCGGAGAAGAGAACCTACTTAAAGAATTTCTTTTTTCAGTTGAAAATACCGGCGATGTAGTTGGTTTGAAAATAATCAAGAATGAAAAGCGTTTATCACCGGCGGAATGGTATCAAGAAAATGTTCCCAATCCCGGTTCGCCTAAAAATATTGTCATTGACGGTTATTATGCCCTTCAAGACGGAAGAACAGCTTATACAGGCGCGCTTAATGTTTTTTTTGGCAGGTTAATATATATTGAAAATTATATTTATCTTATTTCTTATAACGATAAAGCCAGTGTTGAAACCCAGGAAATTTTTGACCAATTATTAACCAACTGGGAGTTTAATATAAATTTAAGCGATTTGCCGGAGCAAAAATTGGAGATTCAAAGAGACCTCTTTAGAATATATGACTTGGAAGAAATAAAAGGGAAAATGGAAGCCTATAAAGAAAGCAACGGTTTTTATCCGACTTTGGGACAGGGAACATATATTTTAGGAAAAACCAATAGTCAATGGCCTTCCTGGCAAAACACTTTGGGACGGGTTATAGGCAGTTCATTACCCATTGACCCCATTAATAAGTTTAATGGTCCTTGCGCCGGTTGTCTTGATGAGCCGGATTACCAATGCAAAAACACTTGTTATAACTCATCAACCAGGGTTTTTAATCATCCTGTTGGTTCGCATGTTTATCAGTATTATACGCCGGAAAACGCCACTTGCTTGGGATTTTATTACACTTTAGCTGCCAATTTGGAATACAGCGATGAACCCGTTACTTGGAAAGGAGAAAATGATATCTACATCACCGAATCTGATCAAATAGAGATTACTAATTATTATTACTCTTCAGAAGAAGCCCCGGTTTGCAATGACGGCGTTCTTCAATGCGGGGAATTTTGCGATACCAATAAAGTAATTCTGCCGTCCCATGCGGTTTGCAATACAACTTGCACTGATTGGATTTGTGAATCGGATTGGGATAACTGCGATGGAAATTGGGATAATGGTTGCGAAGCAAAAATTATTGGTTCGTCTTGCGGCGCTAATTCCGATTGCTGTTCAGGGAATTGTTTAAATAATGTTTGCCGTCCGGCCGACTGGCAATGTTCAAATATCAATGATGCTTGTTGTGACATCAACCATCATTTTAAAAAAAATACCACTGTTTGTCGCACTCCAGCCGGAGCTTGCGATTTTGAAGAAAGATGCACTGGCGATTCCGCTTTTTGTCCTAATGATTTAATTGCGCAACCTTATCAAAATATAACTTGTCGTCCTGCGGCTGGAAATTGCGATGTGGCGGAAAAATGCAGCGGATCAGTTAATTGTCCAACCGATGTATTAATTTCTTCAGGGACTGTCTGCCGGTCTGCGGCTGGAAATTGCGATGTGGCGGAAAAATGCGATGGCATTTCTGTCACTTGTCCAAACAATGTTTACGAATCAAACGGAGTAAGTTGCGGAACTTGCAAATATTGCCAGAGCGGCCAATGTAAAAATGTTTCCACCACTTACGGTCCAAGTTTAGATCCAAATGATCAATGCGGAACCATCGGGTGTCTTAATGATAATTGTAAAAATAATGCCGGTTATTGCGCCTATTACACTTCCGGTCAACATAACTGCAATGTTTGTTATAGTTGCAATGCCACGGGAACTTGCGTGGAGATAACCGGCACAGGGATAATACCATATTTAGGTTGCGGGGGTGGAAATTGCATTAACGGCGTTTGTTGTAATATTAATCAGTGTTCATATAACGGCACTTGTTATAATTCAGGGGTTTGCCATCCCGGTATATCTCAACAAAAATGCAGTAACGGAAATTGGGTTGGTTCTTGCGGCGACGGGATAATTAATTGCGGGGAAATTTGTGACGGAGAAACTAACGTAAGTTGCGGAAATTGTGGAACTAAAGATTGTCTTGGTTGTGGTGGTTGGACTCCCTGTAAAAATCAAGGAGATTGTGCCCCTAATGAAAGTTTATATGTTCCAAATGATAAATGTAAAGATTGCAAAACCGATTGTTCTTGGGATTCTCCTTATATAATATCTTGTGCAACGGCTGGAAATGGATGGAGTATTGATGCGGATTGTTCAACTTGTGGAGGAAATTGCGAATCAGATCAATATTGTTGTTATATATACTCAGGGAAAAAATTATCTTTTATAAAATGTAATTGTCAGTGGGGATGCAAATAATTTATAATAAGATTATTAAATTTAAAATTTAAATATATGCCCGAGAAACAAAATACCGAGGATATTTTTAGCGGAGTGGAGAAGGAGACAAAAACCTCTGTCACTCAGATTGAAGGGCAATCAATCCACACTCAAAGACCAGAGCCTAAATTTAAAAAAAGGTTTAATTTCAGTATAATCATCAAATTTTTACTTGTTATAATCATTTTTGGTTCAATTGTTTTCGGGGTTTGGTTTTTATTTTTCAGGAAATCAAGTCAGATTTTTAAAGAAATAAAAACATCAGTCAGTGAACAGGGATTTTTCACCACCACTACGCCGGCGGCCATTGAAGTTTCACCCGTGTTGGATGCTGACAGAGACGGCCTGAACGACATAGAGGAAGAAGAACTGGGAACCGACCCGGAAAATTTAGATTCAGATCACGACGGTCTTTCGGATAAAGAGGAAGTAAAAATCTATTTAACCGATCCTTTAAATCAGGACACGGACGGAGACGGGTTGAAAGATGGTCAGGAAGTAAAGAATAACGGCGACCCGAAAAATTCTAATCCGGAAGCCAGATTATTTGATTTAAACAAAGAAATTGAAAAATTAAGGTGAAGCGTTTTTTCAAAAATTTCAAAGTTGAGCTTGTCGAAACTGTAGAAATTTTTGTCAGAAAACCTTTACCCTGTTAAATAAATTTTCTTATTTAACAGGATTGCCACGGAGCGGCATTTGACAGGGTACGCAAATTTGTAATAAAATTTTTTGCGTCATAAATAACTTAAAAATTTTAACAAATTTACTATGTTTGAAGAAGATCAACAACAAACAAACCAATCATCAACACCTAATCAATCGCTTCCCGTTACGCCTCAGCCGGCGTCCCCGGTTCAGCCATCTCCTACACCTTCTGAACCGACGTTAACTTCGGGTCAAGACGCGATTTTACCGCAAATAGAACCAATGGTGTCGGAATTGGAAATACCGGAATCGTTATCAAACCCTTCAGTTTTTTCAGAACCACCACCTATTCAACCGGAAACATCAGATTTGAATTTAGCGGATATAGCATCCATTCCTCCCGTTCCACCGCCGGTTCCAGTAGCGGAAAAACCGGTGCCGAGAATTACGCAATTTGACACACCGGAAATAGCCAAAAAGGGAATAATTGAAGAGGCGAGTAAAACCGGAGGTTCAACAGAAGAAGAATTATACACAATGTCTGACAAATTCAGAAAAATAAAATCAAAGGCCGGAGTATCGGGGAAAAAGGGTAAAAAGTTAAATTTTTTAATCACCGCATTGTTTGTCATATTAATTATTATCGGTATGGCCATTTTTTATTTCTGGACCAGGGGATATTTTTCAAAAACAGAACCGGAGAGTGAATCAGTCGCAGAAGTGAAGCAACCCGATAAGAAAACAGATCAACCTGAGGTACCCGTTGAAGAGCCTGAAGAAAATTTGGTTTTCCTTGAAAAAACATTAATAAAGGAATTAAAAGATGAATCCGGTGAAGTTATTTCTTCCGCCGAATTTTATTTACCGGAAGGGGCGATTGATCCAGATATTGAAATAAACATGGACGGTAATCCATTGGCCGACTCAGAATTAAAATACGAAGAAGATTACAAAATAATAGGCGGCCTTTACAAGTTTTCAATTCAAAGCGCTCTAAATGGAGAAACAGGAGGAAATACTGAGTTGAATTTCAAAAAACCCTGCAGTTTAAAGATTTTTTACAACCAAGATTTAATTGAAGAAAATTGGAAACAGTATTTAACCATCGGATACTTTAAAGACAATATTTGGACGTCCGTTCCATCTTCTTTTGGCGAGGATAAGACAGAATTAACAGCTGTTGACTTGGAATATTTGCCAGCCGACACCTGGGCTATTATTATTGAAAAGACCAAGACTTTACCTAAAATAGAGACTTTTCAAATTGCCCCCAACACACCGGCTAGCGCCGATACGGATAGAGATGGATTAACGGATATTGAAGAAGGAATTTTTAAAACGGAAATAAATAATCCCGACTCAGACATGGACGGAAATCCCGATGGGCAGGAAATTATCAGTTTAGAAGACCCATCCCAGGTTAATGGGGCTAAATTGGCGGCCTCAGGATTGATTAATGTCTATACTAATCCGACTTATTCGTACAGTTTCTTTTATCCGGCCTCTTGGTTAGCCAGAGCCATTCCGGAAACTGATAATCAGGAAGTACTGGTTATTACTAACACTGGAGAATTTTTTTCCGCTACTGTAGAAAATAATCCGGAAGGCCTGTCGCCCAAGGACTGGTATTTGCGACAGTCGCCGCATACAGACGAATCGTTATTATATTCAACATTAGTGAACAACCAGGAAGCAGTTTGGAACCAGGAACATTTGACCATTTATATTAATAAGGACGATCGGGTGTATATTCTTTCATATAATGTCGGCACAGAAGAAGAAGCCAACTTCAAAACGACTTTTGAAATGTTGATTAATAGTTTTCAGTTTGTGATTCAGTCCCAGGGCCGACCGGATGGAACTTTGATTAAATATCCTGATCAACCGGGTATTTATTTAATTGAAAGCAATAAAAAAAGAGCTTTTGCTTCAGGAGAAATATTTGAAAAACTGGGATTCAAATGGGAAGAGGTGATTGAAATTCCTTATAGTGAAACCTACATTGACGGAGAATTAATTACTGGCTGGTTAAATGGAACTTTGATTAAATATCCCGATCAACCGGGTATTTATCTGATTCAAGGGGGCAGTAAAAGAGCTTTTGCTTCAGGAGAAATATTTGAAAAACTGGGATTCAAATGGGAAGAGGTGATTGAAATTCCTTCGGACGAAATTTATCCGGATGGGCCGATAATTGACAGCAACGCCACCACCTCTCAAGTTCAATAACATAAATCTTTAATAAAAGTTTAAAATGAACCCCGTTAGAAAGCTCGTTTCATAAACTCCAACATTATAGGTGTATTATGAACGACAATTATAACTTTCTAAACGAGGTTGAACTCCATTAGAAATCCCGTATCAATAAGGTTTCTAACAGGGGTTTAAAGAGAATTAATTTGTAATAATTTTTAACGGAGTGAAAAGATATTCGGTCTCTATTATTGTTATTCTTATTTTTTTCCTTATTTTCTTCTTAAGAGGGGAAAATATTTTTTATATAATTTTAAAACCAACCCAAAGATTATTCTATAAATCAGGGGAGACAAGTTCAGATGAAGATATTTGCCGGCAACTAAAAATAGAAAACGTCCAATTAAAGACCATTCAGACAGAGAATGAAATTTTAAAGAAGCACCTTGATTTTTTAAGTAAATCAAAAGACAGATTTGTTTTAGCTAATATTATTGGTCGAAGAACAGAAGCCGGCACAATTTGGTTTTTACTTGATCAGGGGGCGAATCAAGGCATAAAGTCCGATTTGGCGGTTTTGGATGAGAACGGAATTTTATTAGGAACAATCATTAAGGTTGAAAAAAATATTTCATATCTCCGGCCGATTTTTGACCGCCGGTCATCGTTAGCTGCCGATATTATTTCTCAGGAACTTATTATGAAGATTGGTCCGGAAGATAGTTCTAACAAGCCGAAGATTATATCAGGCATTATTCAGGGAGAATACGGGTCTAATTTAAAGATGAAATATGTTCCTTTGGACAAGGAAATAAAAATAGGCGATGGAGTAATCACCACCGGTCAGGAAGATGGTATTCGGTGGGGGATAATCATTGGTCAGGTAGCCGAAGTTAACAAAAAACCCAATGCTATTTTTCAGGAAGTTTTAATTGAACCTCTGTCCCAGACAAATTTTAGAATTGTGTCTGTTATCTTATCACCATAGATAAAATGACCGTTTTTAAAGCCATTTTTTTAATTTTTTTCACTCTCATTCTCTTTATTTTGGAAATCTCGTTACCCGTAATACCTATGGGTGTTTCCTTAATTTTTGTTTTTTTAGTTATCCTTCTGATTAGGGAAAATAAAGATAAAGACTCCTTGCGCTTAGGGTTGAAATATATTTTTTTAGTCAGTGTCTGGGGAGGAATTTTATTGGATTGTTATTCTATTTTTTTTCCAGGGACATTCCTTGTAAGTTTATTAATCGTCAGTTATCTCTCAAAAAGATTTCTGTTGTCAAAATTCAATACCAATAGAATTCTAAGCGTTTTGATTTTTAGCCTTATTATCGGTTTAATTTATCAATTATTGGTTTCAGTTTTTAGTTTTGTGTTTTCCGTGTTATTTATTTCGTCAGATTTTAAGATTTACTTTAACGAATTTTATTGGTTCAGCCTTCTACAAGCGATTATTTTGAATGGCGCATTGACTACGGTTATTATTTTTGGCCTAAAATCAATTAAACCACGTTAGAAATTCTAATAATTGCAAGTTGCCTTATCGTATAGCGTAAATATACTTGATAAAGGGATTTCTAACGGAGTAAAGGAAAATATAAATATGAATGACCCTTTTATTATTCAAGTGCCGGATAAAAGATTTAAAGATAAAAAGATACCTAATTTTTCTAATAGACTGGAAGAAGGCGCTTATTTACCCAGCGAAACTCCGGAAAGGGCAGCTTTGGCGCCGCCAATAAAAAAAGGACGGATTTATTTTTTCTTTCTTTTCGTTTCTTTTCTGATGTTGATTTTGTCTTTTCGCCTTTTTTATCTTCAAGTCGTTAAAGGGATAGATTATCGGAACACGGCCGAAGGAAATAGAGTAAGAATTTTATCCGTCAAGGCTGATCGGGGGTTGATTTATGATTGTTATTCCCGGCCATTAGTCAAAAACAGAGCAAATTTTTCTTTGGTGATTATCCCTGGAGATTTACCAAAGGACGAGCAAGAAAAAGAAAATATTTTGAACAAATTGATTTCTTTACTCGAAACACATTTAAAAAACACTTTTTTAAGTGAAGAAGAAATTAGAAAAATTTTTTACGATCTTCCGCAAAATTCATATCAAGAAATAGAATTACTGAAGAACTTGGATTATCAGACGGCCTTAGAGTTAGAGTTAAAGATAAATGAATTGCCCGGTTTGGTTCTGAGGATAAAAGCGGAAAGAGAATATTTAAAAGGTTCGGACCTGGCTCATATTTTAGGTTATACCGGTAAATTAAATCCGGAAGAATTGATTAAAAAACCCGAATATTCAATGACGGACATTATCGGCAAAACGGGATTAGAATTTTATTATGAAGATTTATTGAAAGGGTTTGACGGACAAAAAAGAATAGAAGTTAATTCTTTAGGTAAAGAGGAAAGAACGGTTTCCCAAGAGCCGGCTAAAAGCGGTAAAGATTTAATTTTATCCATTAAATTGGATTTACAGGAAAAAGTCATTGAAATTTTGAAAAAATATTTGAAGTTGAGTAATAGTCAGGCAGGAACAGCCGTTGTTCTCAATCCCCAAAACGGGGAAATTTTAGCTATTTATTCTTGGCCGTCCTACGACGATAACCTTTTTATTCAGGGGAACACACAGAGTTATCTAAACGATACAGATAAGCCTTTATTTTTTCGGGCCGTGTCCGGAGAATATCCTCCCGGTTCAATTATTAAATCGATTATCGCCGCAGGAGCTTTAGCCGAAGGCATTATCAACGAAAAGACTACAATTTTTTCTAACGGCGGCATTTGGGTGGGAAAATGGTTTTTTGCCGATTGGAAAGAAGGGGGGCACGGCCAGACCAATTTGATAAAAGCTTTAGCTGACTCAGTAAACACATTTTTTTATTATCTTGGCGGAGGGTATGGTGATTTTAAGGGTTTAGGATACGAAAAGATTAATTATTATGCCCAATTATTTGGTCTGACCCAAGTTACGGGAATTGATTTACCTAATGAAAGCCGGGGTCTTTTAGCCACTCCGGTTTGGAAGGAAAAAGAAAAAGGGGAACCCTGGTATATTGGCGACACTTATCATTTGTCTATCGGTCAGGGGGATATTTTAGTTACGCCGATTCAGGTTGCCAATTATATGGCAGCCATTGCCAATGGAGGCACACTTTTCAAACCTCACTTGGTTAAAGAAATTAAAGATCAAGAAACAGGAGAAAAAACATTAATCCAGCCGGAAATTATTAGAAAGGATTTTATTGACCCAAAATATTTGGATTTAGTTAAACAGGGTCTGCGTGCCGCCGTCACTCAAGGAAGTGCCAGGAGGCTATCCAGTTTTCCGGTTGAAATAGCGGGGAAAACCGGTACGGCTCAAGTGGGTGGAAGCAAGAAACCTCATGCTTGGTTTTCAGGATTTGCCCCTTACGAAAATCCGGAAATAGCAGTCACGGTTTTAGTTGAGAATGGGGGAGAAGGATCAGAAATAGCAGTACCGGCGGCCTTGGAAATTTTTAAAGAGTATTTTTCTCTCTAAAAGTTATCCACAAATATTTTTGACGGATTTAAATAAATCTGTTATTATTAAAGGACATAATATATTAATTTTAAAGAGCAAATTTTAATACATTCGCTCTGTTTGTTTATTGGTTTATTAAATTATGACGGAATTCTTAACGCCTGACGGGCAAAAAAAAATTAAAAAAAAATTACAGGACTTAAAGGACAGAAGACCGCAAATTGCCGATAGGATCAGGTCTGCCAAGGAGCTTGGAGACTTAAGTGAAAATGCTGAATACACAACGGCTAAAGAAGACCTAGCTTGGACAGAAAGCGAAATTAAAAGATTCGAAACTTTATTAAAAACTGCGGAAATAGTGGATCGCTCCACGGAAAGCGATAAAATTGTTATTGGTTCAAAAGTTGAACTTAAAATTGGGAGCGAAATAAAAATTTATACTTTAGTCGGTAGTGGGGAGTCTGATCCGGCTCAGGGTCTGATTTCCCATCAATCTCCCTTGGGTCAGGCTTTAATAGGTAAAAAAATCAATGAAAAAGTGGTAATTAAAACGCCGAAAAATTCATTTAACGCCGAAATTATCAACATCGGATAGATCATAAATATTATTTATATATATTTACATAATTAATAGACTCAATTCAATTGACAAGGTTTAAGATCTTGCCTTTATTTTGTAAATTGCTAAAATATTGATATGAGCGAAGAAGAACAAAGAAAGAAAAAATTAGAAGAAATAAAAGCCAAAGGAGTTAATCCTTATCCCGCTCAATCCAGGCGTTCTTGCACCTGCCAGCAGGCCGACAAAGAATTTAGAAATAATAAAAAAGTTATTCTTGTCGGTCGTTTGGTTTTAATTAGATTGCACGGAAAAGCCTGTTTCGCTAATTTAGAGGACGAAACCGGTCGTTTTCAAATTTTTTTTAATCAGAATGATTTAAGTGATGATTATGATTTTTTTGTTAAGAATATTGATATTGGAGATTTTTTGCAAGTCGAAGGCAAATTTTTTAAAACCAAATGCGGTGAAAAAACAATTCGGGTTCTAACTTGGAAGCTTTTAACCAAATCAATTCTGCCTTTACCGGAAAAGTGGCACGGCTTGGCTGATACAGAAACGAGATTTCGACAGCGTTATTTGGATATTCTTTCCAATAAAGAAGTAAGAGAAATTTTTCTTAAAAGAAGTAAAATTGTAAAATTGATTAGAGATTTTTTTGACAAACACGGCTATATAGAAGTTGAAACACCAATTCTTCAATCATTATCGGGAGGGGCGGCAGCCAAACCGTTTATCACTCACCACCAGGCCTTAGACATGGATTTATATTTAAGAATTGCTCCAGAACTGTATTTGAAAAGATTAGTAGTTGGAGGGCTGGAAAGGGTTTATGAAATCGCCCGTTGTTTTCGTAACGAAGGAATCGATTGGGCTCATAACCCAGAATTTACTCAAATTGAATTTTATCAGGCTTACGCAGATTACCGAGATTTAATGCGGCTGACAGAAGAGTTATTCGTTTATTTGGTGAAAAACATTTCCAATAAATTTATTTTTGAATATCAAGGCCAAAAAATAGATTTTAAACCACCTTATTCTTTTTTAGATTATCGTCAGGCGTTAATAGACCAAACGGGCATTGATCTTGACAAAGAAGACACAGACAGTTTGGTTAAAAAAGCCGGAGAACTGAAAATTTCCGTTGATAAATTCTGGGGCCGGGGAAAAATAATAGACGAAATCTATAAAAAAACAGTCAGGCCAAAAATCATCAATCCGACATTTTTAATTAATCATCCGATTGAGATATCGCCCTTAGCTAAACAAATACC
>CAZAGY010000009.1:0-15843 GCA_964485025.1 uncultured Gammaproteobacteria bacterium | reverse complement strand
GGCCAACAGAGGTACAACCGAACCACCCGTTCCCCCGCCGGTTAAAATGATTTTTACCATATATGTCATTTTATCTTTTTCGGATTGTCTTGTCAAATCTCTTCATATCTGTTATAACCTTTGGTATGCTGACTATTCTTCTTGAAGATAAAAATTATCCGCGGTTGTTAAAAGAAATTTATGACCCTCCGGCGCAACTTTATTGTCTGGGTGAATTAAAAAACGAAGAAAAATTTCCGCTAGCCGTAGTGGGAACAAGAAAAATTTCTTTATATGGCAAAAAAATTACGGAATATTTTGTTAACGCCTTGGCTCAATCCGGCTTAACTATCGTCAGCGGCCTGGCATTGGGGGTTGACGGCCTGGCGCATCAAATAGCTTTGGAAAATCGCGCCAGAACCATTGCTGTTCTCGGGTCGGGATTGGATATAATTTATCCACCGGCTCATAAAAAACTGGCAAAAAAAATTATTGATTCTCACGGCGCCCTACTTAGTGAATATCCATTAAAAACCCATCCTTCCAGATTAAGTTTTCCAGCCAGAGACAGAATTATCGCCGGCCTGTCACTGGGAGTATTAGTAATTGAAGCGCCGATAAAATCAGGAGCCTTAATTACCGCCCGGTTCGCCCTTGAACAGGGTCGTGAAGTCTTTGCCATTCCCGGCGGAATTTATAACGAAAACTCGCAGGGATGTAATTTATTGATTAAAATGGGGGCTAAACCGGTAACCAGACCGGAAGAAATTTTAGAAGTATTGGAATCGATAACTTTTAACAGTAAATAATTTTAAAAATGAACCCCATTAGAAGTCGCGGGATATAAAACTAAAATCAAATAAATTATTATGTCTACAAAAACAAAAATTTCTAACGGGGTGAACCTCATAATCGTTGAATCGCCGACTAAGGCAAAAACCATTACCCGTTTTCTGGGAAACGATTTTTTAGTTGAATCTTGCCAGGGTCATATCCGCGATCTGCCTAAGGGAAAAATGGGGATTGATCCGGAAAAAAATTTTGAAACGCAATATGTTATTCCCACTAAAAAAAGAAAGATCGTAAATAAATTAAAAAAATTGTCGGAAAACGCAGAAAAAATATATTTTGCTACCGACGAAGACCGTGAAGGCGAGGCCATCGCCTGGCACTTGAACTATATTTTTAAAAAAAATAATGCTTTTAGGATCACCTTTGATGAAATTACCGAAGAAGCTGTAAAACAATCATTAATGAATCCGGGAAAAATAGACCTGGATCTGGTTAACGCCCAGCAAGCCAGAAGAATCCTCGACCGACTGGTCGGCTATAATCTTTCTCCCCTGCTCTGGAAAAAAGTAGTCAAAGGCCTCTCGGCCGGCCGAGTCCAGTCCCCGGCCGTCAGACTGATTGTCGAAAGGGAAAGAGAGATTGAAAAATTCAAGCCCGAGGAATACTGGTCGATTGAAGCTGAATTAAAAGAAAAAGAGTCTTTCTGGGCAAAATTAATAAAAAAGGATAACCTGACCCTGGATAAATTAGAAATCAAAAATAAAGAACAGGTTGAAGAAATAATTAAAGAACTGGAAAGGGCCGAATATCTGGTTGGTGAAATAAAAAAGAAACAAATAAAAAAATCCCCTTTGCCACCGTTCACCACCAGTACTTTACAGCAGGAAGCGAATAAAAAGCTTGGTTTCACCGCCAAACAAACCATGATGATTGCCCAACAACTTTATGAAGGAATATCATTAAACGAAAAAACTATCACCGGCTTAATCACTTATATGCGCACCGACTCTCTAAATTTGGCCGAAAAATTCTTAAATGAAAGTCAAATTTTTATTGAAAAAAAATACGGAAAAGAATATCACCAAAAACATTTCTATAAAACAAAAGTAAAAAACGCCCAAGAGGCCCATGAAGCCATCCGACCGACTGATTGTAAAAACGAACCGGAAAATATTGCCAAGTATCTGAATAAAAACCAATTTAAACTCTATGATTTAATCTGGCGTCGATCTCTGGCCTCACAAATGTCACAGGAAGTTATTGACTCTGTTTCCGTGGATATCAAGGCAAAACAATATATTTTTCGCGCTAACGGGTTAAGTATTTATTTCGACGGTTGGACAAAAATTTATCCGGAAAAACAAAAAGAATGTTATTTACCCGAGCTGACAACCGACCAAATACTGGAATTAAAACAATTAAAGCCCAGCCAACATTTTACTGAGCCGCTGCCCCGTTACAACGAAGCCAGTTTAGTTAAAGCTCTGGAGGAATACGGAATCGGGCGGCCGTCCACTTACGCTCCGATCATCTCCACTATCCAGAACAGAAATTACGTGCAAAAACAGCAGAAAGCTTTTTATCCCACCGAAATGGGTATTCTGGTAAATGATCTTTTAGTCGAACATTTTCCCGCAATCGTTGATTATCAATTTACCGCGGAAATGGAGAACGAGTTGGATGAAGTGGCTCAGGGAAAAAAAGACTATTTAAAAATGCTTGTTAATTTTTATCAACCATTTATTAAAAACTTAAAAATGAAGGAAAAAGAAATAAACAAAACTTTTAATGATGAACAAACCGATAAAAGATGTCCGAGATGCAACGAATCTCTGGTAATAAAAATGGGCCGTTTCGGAAAATTTTTGGCTTGTACCGGTTTTCCGAAATGCAAATATACCCAGTCCTTGAATGAAAAAGGTTCGAATAACGAGGCAATTGATGTTCCCTGCCCGAAATGTGCCGGAGAAATCGTTAAAAAAAGAACTAAGAAAGGAAAGTTCTTTTACGGCTGTTCAAACTGGCCAAAGTGCGATTTTGCCCTCTGGGACGAACCTTTGAATGAAAAATGCCCTCGCTGTAACAGTTTAATGGTGAGAAAAGGAAAAAATATTGTCTGCAGTAATAAAGAATGTAAATAAGCAAAATTTATGTTATATTATTAATATATTAATAATATATATTATATTTTATAAACAATATGCCGAAGTGGCGGAACTGGTAGACGCGCACGACTCAAAATCGTGTGGAGTTCACTCCATGAGGGTCCGACTCCCTCCTTCGGCATTTTTTATTTCCTCTTGATTTTTGAAACGTCAGAGGTATAATTTAACAGATAACAATAAATTTCAAAAGGAGGTTTTATGACCATGTGGGATAATTTAATTCCCTACTTTAAATTGTTTCCCGTGATAACGTATTTTCCTCTTCCTTTAATGAAGATGGGGATTGTCCCTGCCAGACAAAAAAAAGTCTATTTAAAATATTTGGCAAGGATGCGCAGACAAAAAATGAAAAAATAGAAGGAAATAAAATTGAAATGGCGATAACGAGGACCGGAAAAGTCCTCGTTCCATTTTTTCAACTTGCTAAAATCTATGATTTATTGTTATAATAAATACATCTTTAAAGTCAAATGCCATATCGCGGGGTAGTAGCAATGGCAGCTCGCCAGGCCCATAACCTGGAGGTTGCAGGTTCGAATCCTGCCCCCGCAATTAGGCCCTCCTTTGCCTAAAGCTAAGGAGGGCGACCAAATTATTCTCCGTTAAAGTTAAGCTGCTGACTGTTTACGCCACAAAGCTTTAGCTGAGCAGTGGCAGGATAGCTCAGAGGTAGAGCGCGCGCTTCATAAGCGCGTTGTCGCGGGTTCGATTCCCGCTCCTGCTATTTTATCTTGTGTGTATAGAAAATAAAAACCGAGCGGTTAAACCGCGCGGTTTTTTTAATATTATATTATTTATATATTATATTTTAATATACATTGTTTAATAATTCCTGCCAGCGTTTATCCACCTCCGCCTGTAATTCTTCCAGTACCGCCTGATTCTCCTGTTTCAATAAATGTTTAAACCTTCCCTGACTTTTGATAAAATCAATAATCGGTAATTTCTGTTTAGGTTGATAATTCAGCTTGTACTTTCCTTTTTCTATCTCGTAAAGCGGCCAAAAACACGTTTCCGCCGCTAACTTTGACAGTTCCACGGTCAAGGAAGAATCGTATTTCCAGCCGGGAACACAAGGCGAAAAAACATTTAAAAAAGTCGGCCCCTTTACTTCAAAAGCTTTTCCGGCTTTCTGGTGCAAGTCGGCCCAATTATGAATCGCGGTCTGGGCCAGATACGGAAGATTATGAGCCGCGGCGATTTTCATAATATCTTTTCTTGCTTTCAATTTTCCTTTACTAACTTTTCCTAAAGGAGTAGTGGTGGTTGAAGCGCCTAAAGGCGTGGCTGAAGAACGTTGATTGCCCGTATTCTGGTAGGCTTCGTTATCATAACAAACATAAACGAAATCTTCCTCTCTTTCCCATGCCCCGGAAAGCGACTGTAAGCCGATATCATAAGTTGACCCGTCTCCGCCGAAAACTACAAATTTAACGTCTTCTTTAATTTTTTTTCTTTTTTTAAACTGCTCATAAACCGCCATCACCCCGCTCATGGTTGCCGGAGCGTTTTCAAAAGCATTATGAATCCAGGGAACCATCCAGGAAGTTTGAGGATAAAGTGTGGTGGTGACCTCCAGGCAACTGGTGGCATTGACAACAATTACCGGCTTATCCGTAGCTCTTAAAACGGAACGGACAATAATCGGAATCGGGCAACCCTGACAAGTACGATGACCCGGAGCCAGGCGTTCCGGTTTTTCCAAAAGTTGTTTAAGAGTTTCCATATTTAAAATATTTAAAAATAAAATTAATTGAATAAGCGGAAACCAGGGCCGTTATAATTCCTCCCAGGATATCCGTTGGATAATGTACACCGGCAAAAACCCTTCCCAGTCCGACCAATAAAGCCGGGATTAATAATATTATACCAAATTTCCGCCAATCAAGCAAAACTATAAAAGCCATGACAAAGGCTGTGGCGGTGTGATAAGAAGGAAAAGAATAATCCGTTGTTTTATCAAAAAATTTGGCTAATTGATAAATTTCTTTATGGTCGACAAATGGTCTCAACCGGGCAAAAATTAAACCGACCAAATAATTTAAACCGTAGACCAGGGCCAATGAAAAAATAATTTTTAACGCAATGGTTAATAATTTTTTTCTTTTGCTTGAAAAAAAATAGGTAAAAACAATAACCAAGGGTAGAAAAAAAATCAAAAATTCAGCCAAAATAATACCTAAAATGTCCAGCCAAATTTTTTGACCGGCAAAGCCGTTAAGCCAACTGATAATTAAATAATCCATTATTATAAATTTTACTTAAACCTTTCTTATTTTAATTTAACAAATTATCGGCAATTTATCAATATTAAATATATTGATTCTTTAATTTTTAGTTTTCCACACCTTTACATTTTTTCAAAAAGTTTCAGAATTAAAAACAAATAATAAAAATTGTATGATAAAAGATTTAAAAGAACAAAACGGTTTACTAAACCAACAAAACAACCAAACGCAGAATAACCAGAATAACCAAAATAAAAAAATCGTAGAGCAAATTAAACCTCTTAAATTTCTTTTTGTTTCTCTGGAAAGTTTAAGCGGTGATCTGGCTTGGCAATTGATAAGAGAAGGACACGCAATTAAATGTTATGTTAAAGATAAATACGACGCCGATGTCTATAACGGCTTTGTTGAAAAAATTGATAACTGGAAAAAATGGGTTGATTGGGCCGATGTGATAGTTTTTGACGATGTTGAATTCGGAGAAATGGCTGAAAAATTAAGAGCTAAGGGCAAAGCAGTGGTTGGCGGCAGTATTTATACCGATAAATTAGAAATGGACCGCGAATTTGGACAAATGGAAATGAAAAAACACGGCATTAATATTCTTCCCCATTACGACTTTTCTAAATATGACGAAGCGATTGAATTCATTAAAAACAGTCCCGGCCGGTATGTTTTTAAGCCCAGTGGCAATGTTCCCTCTTCCGGAAAAGGCTTGATGTTTTTGGGTGAAGAAGAAGACGGCAAAGATATTCTGGAACTTTTAACCCAAAATAAAGATGTTTGGACCAAAAAGGCACCGACGTTTCAATTGCAAAAATTTGTTAGCGGAGTTGAAATGGCGGTTGGTGCATTCTTCAACGGCGAGGAATTTGTCCGCCCAATTAATGTCAATTTTGAACATAAGAGATTGTTTCCCGGTGATTTGGGTCCCTTTACCGGAGAAATGGGCACGCTCTGTTTCTGGGCGCAAAATAACCCCATTTTCACCGCTACATTGGAAAAAATGAAACCCAGTTTAATTAAATCCGGATACCGCGGATACATTGACCTTAATTGTATCGTCAATAGCCGAGGCATTTATCCTCTGGAGTTCACTTCGAGATTCGGCTACCCGATTTTACAGATTCAATTGGAAGGAATAATAAATCCGGCCGGTGAATGGCTTTCAAAATTGGCTACCGGTGAAAACTTTGAACTAAAGATAAAAAAGGGTTTCCAATTAGGCGCCAGGATTATGGTTCCCAGCTATTTTGCCGGATCAAACGACCCGCGCATTAGCATGTATCGCGATTTGCCTATTTTATTTAAAAAACCCTCTTTAGAAGGAGTTCATCTTGAAGATGTTAAAATTGTCGACGGAGTTTGGCGGATCGCCGGTGAATCAGGTTGTCTTTTAGTGATTACCGGCTCAGGCAACACGGTTGAAGAAGCCAGACGTCAAGTGTATTCAAGGATTAAAAATGTTATGGTTCAAAATATGTTTTACCGTGTTGATATCGGTTCGAAATGGTTAGAAGACAGTGATAAGCTTCAAACCTGGGGTTATTTATATTAAATAAAAATAATAAATAAATTTTGAAAAAGAATCCCGACTTTATTGGGATTCTTTGTTTTTCGTCCCGTTATCGACGGGAAAAAAATGCTGCCACCAAATTTTAAAATTAGATATCTTATTTTTTAGATATCTTGAGTTGGAAGTATTCTCCCGATCTAAATTTTCAGGCGCGATAACCACAATCATTCTTTCTCCCGGCTTACGCAGACCCAGTTTAAGACGGGCTGCTTTTTCTTTAAAGTATTCCGTTTCTGTTTTTTCCAACTCGTTCGTTAATTTTTGATTTTCCGATTCCAAAGTAGCGGCTTGTTCTTTTAAATAATTAAATTCTTTTTTTAAATTAATCTGCCTGTTTATCTCCCGTCCCAATGAAACAAGGGCAAAAAATAATAATAAAGCCAATAAATACGACAAAGGTTTGGAAGATAAGATTTTTTTTAAGACTGTTTCTTTAACCATTTTATCTTTTCATTATGGCTAAATAGGCTTCGGCGGGGATGTTAACCTTGCCCAATTTCATTAATTTTTTTTTGCCTTTTTTCTGTTTTTCTAATAATTTTCTTTTTCGGGTGACGTCGCCACCGTACAGCTTGGCGGTTACGTCTTTTCTTAAAGGACTGATTCTTTCCGCGGCAATAATTTTTCCGCCAATAGCCGCCTGAACTTTAACCTCAAAAAGCTGTCGCGGCAAAACATCTTTTAAGGCGTTGACGATTTTTCTTCCCGCCTGGTAAGACCAATCATCATAAACTAAAGTAGCTAACTGTTCCACCCTTTCCCCTCCCACCAGGATATCTAATTTTATTATTTCTGCCGGCCGATATTCAAAAAAATGATAGCTGTATGAAGCGTATCCCTGACTGATGCTTTTCAATTTATCGTAAAAATCAACTAAAAGTAAGGCCAGGGGTATCTCCAAATGAATGATTATCCGACTTTGTTCAAATTTATTTTCAGTTTGTCCAAGATATTCCAACGCAATAAAATTTGTCCGTGATTTGGCACCCTGGGGTGCAGTGGTTAAAAAATCCATAATCACGCCCAAATATTTCTGCGGGCTGATAATATCTACGTTCATCCAGGGTTCTTTAATTTTCTCTATCCTGGCCGGGTCGGGAAATTCACCGGGTGAATGAATCACTTCGATATCTTTACCCCCTTTCTGCCATATCTGATAAGCGACACTGGGAGAAGTAATGACTAAATCCAGATTGTATTCCCTCTTTAACCTTTCCCGAACCACGTCCAAATGTAAAAGTCCCAAAAAACCCGCCCGAAACCCGAAGCCCAAAGCCGATGAATGTTCCGGCTCAAAAATCAAACTCGCGTCGTTTAATTTCAATTTGATTAAAGCTTGGCGCAATTTCTCCGGCTGGTCACCTTGTTTGGGATAAAGTCCGGCAAAAACCATTGACTGAGGCTCATGATAACCGACCAAAGGCTTCACATCTTCATCAATTAAAGCGATGGTGTCGCCAACCCGACATTTTTCAATATCTTTTAAACCGGTGATTATATAACCAATCTGACCCGATCTCAATTCCGGTTGTTTTTTAAAATCGGGAGAAAAAATACCCACTTCTAAAACCGGGGTTGTTATTCCCGATGCTAAAAATTTTATTTTATCTCCTTCTTTTAAATTGCCTTGAAAAATGCGGACGAAAGCGATTACCCCCTTATAGTCATCAAAACAAGAATCAAATATCAAGGATCGTAAGGACTGATCTTTCTGTGTTTCCGGCGGTGGAACTTTTTTAATAATCACCGGCAATATCTGTTCAACGTTTGTCCCGTTTTTGGCTGAAACACAAATAATTTCTTCCGGGTCAACTTTTAACAAGTCGATTAATTCTCTTTTTACGCTTTCCAAATCAATTCCTTCCAAATCAATCTTGTTAATTACCGGTATAATTTTCAACTTTTGTTTTTGGGCAAGATACAAATTAGATAAGGTTTGAGCTTGAATTCCCTGACTGGCATCAACCAAGAGTATCGCCCCTTCAACCGCCGCCAAAGAACGGGAAACCTCATAGGAAAAATCTACGTGGCCCGGCGTATCAATAAGATTGAGAATATATTCCTGTCCGTCAAAATTATAACGCATGGTAACTGATTGGAGTTTAATGGTAATCCCCCTTTCCCTTTCCATGGGCAGGCGATCAAGATACTGGGGCTGCATTTTTTCCTTACTAATCGTCTGGGTTAATTCTAAAAATCGGTCGGCCAAAGTCGACTTACCGTGATCAACGTGGGAAATAATGCAAAAATTTCTAATGTTTAAATCTGTCATATCCACTTAATTCTATGTCATTTCAAAGTCGATGTCAATTTCAAAAAATTTTTAAAAGAGAAAGGACGGTTTGTCTAAAATCCGTCCCTTTTAATTGGATTTTCGCTTTAAGGATACGATCTTTCTCTCTATAGATTCCGGGGTTTCATATAAACCGACAACGATGACCGGAATTTCCGGGTGTCTTTCTTCATGTTCCCTTATCCAATTAGGACCGGTAACCGAAAATTCACAAATCCGATAAGTGTCATCTACATAAACAATGATAAAATCCACTCCCTGAATTAAATCCAGATAACCCAATTTTTCCGATCTGATATAATCCCTTATTTTCCCCTGTTTCTTCAAATTCTCCAGGGCTTCAACGGTCTTCTTTTCTCTGATTTCTCCGATCGGACGGGAATGCTGATTTGTCATTTTTTTTTCGACCCTTATCCTTAATTTTTTAAGGATTTCTGCCCGATGAACGGCTGCCGGAAATAATTTTTTCCAGTCTTCTTTTTTAAAAATTTTTCTTTCTTTCAATTATTAGGTCCTCCTTTTATTTGACAAAGAACTTTATCTTAATTTTGCCGTCTTTTAAAAATTTGTGAAATCCTTTTGGAGTTTATTCTTTTCAGGATTATCTGAGTGATGACTTCCACTTCTTCAAGCCGAAAAGCCAAAGTGGTAATCAAATAAAACATAATTCCTCCTAAAGCGGCGGAAAATGTCTGGATTAAAACTCCGCCAAATGTCTGCATATTAACCCAGGGGGCAACCAAATACTTAACGGCCTGAATGATTACGGCCATTAAAACGGCTAACAAACAAATCTTAAGCGCGGAAACAATAATTTCTCTGCTTGGCAGGCTGACGATTTTCGCATCAAAATAAGAATAAAGAAGGATTAAATTAATTACGGAAGACAAAGAAAAAGCCAAGGCCAAACCGCCGATGCCAATCAGATTACCCAAAATCAAACAAGCGATAATATTAATAATAAAACTGATAATGGCTGCTTTGACCGGCGTCTTTGTGTCCTGGGTAGCATAAAAAGCCCGGGCGAAAACCGGTATCAAACTTTGGGCAAAAAGTGAAAAAGAAAACCAACCTAATGTTTGAGCGGTTAAAACCGTATCCCGCCAGGTAAAAACACCGGCACCCAATACTAAACGAACGATTTGCGCTCTTAAACTCAAAATTAAAACAGTGGCCGGAATGACCAGATAAAGAACTCTTCTGACTGTCCGGGAAAAATATTCAACAAAAGATTTTTTGTCTCCTTCAGCGAAACACTGGCTTAAAAGAGGAAAAATGGAAATGGCCAAAGAAATTCCAAAAATACTCACCGGAAAATTTACCAAATTGAAAGCTAAGTTATAAACTGCCACAGCGCCGATAGTAATGCCGGAAGCGATTAAAGTGGTGACGATAAAATTAAACTGGGAAATCGCCAAACCGAAACAGCGCGGCAACATTAAAGTGCTGATTTTTTTTATAGCCGGATGGGAAAAATTTAAAACCGGCTGCCAACGATAACCGGCTTTCATCAAGGCCGGAATCTGAATTAAAAGATGAAGTAATGCTCCCAATGCCACCCCCCAACCTAAACCAATATAACCGATTTTCTTGACTAAAAATAAAATGCCGAAAATGATCCCCAAGTTATACATTATCGGCGCCAAGCTGTAAGCCAAAAACCGGCGGAAAGAATTTAAAACGCTGCCAGCCACATTGCTGAGGGTAAAAAACAAAGTACTCAACAACATAATTCTGGTTAAAGAAACCGTCAAATTTTTAGCCTCCTGACTGAAACCGGGCACCATATAATTAACCATGAATGGGGACAACAAAAATAAAACGGCGGCCAGAAAAAAAATTATTAAAAACAGAACGTTCATCACTCCGTTAGTAATTCTCCAAGCTTCTTTTTCGTCTTTATGCCAGTATTTGATGAATACCGGAATAAAAGCCGAGGAAAGAGCCCCTAGAACCAGAGTGTTAAAAATTAAATCCGGTAAACGAAAAGCCGCATAATAGGCGTCTAAAACCTGTCCGGCACCAAAACTGCTGCTTAAAAATCTATCTCTTAGAAGACCGAGTAAACGACTTAAAATAGAAAAAAGAGCAATTATCATTGCTCCGCCCATAACTGTTTTTTGCAGCTTATCCACCCTTTTGAACATAAGATTCTATAAATTTTAAAATCTCCTTTTTAAACCTTTCTTGACTGAATTTTAAGGCGTGTTTCCTGATTTCTTCCGGGTTAAAATCATCTGATTTGAATTTTACAACCGCCTCGGCCAAACTTTCCCAGGTTTGTTCCTTAAAAAATTTCCCCGTTTCCATTTCTCCCACCGTCTCCAAAATCCCTCCCGATTGATAAGCGATTACCGGCCGTCCGGAAGCCATGGCTTCAATCGCGGTAATACCAAAATCTTCTTCCTGGGGGTGGATTAAAGCCTGACAATGAGACAAATATTTAATTTTTTCTTCGTCCGAGATGATATCTAAAAATTCAATATTGGGGCCGGCCATTCTCTTTAAACTTTGATTCTCTCCCCCGCCGATAATTTTTAAAGGAATTTTTAAATGATTAAAAGCCCGGATAGCCAGATCTATTCTCTTGTAAGGCCTTAAACGGGAAACTACTAAAAAATATTTGTCGATTTTCCTGCTGATACTAAACTTATCCGTTTCCACCGGCGGATAAATCACCGTACTTTCACGGTGATAATAATGTTTGATTCTTTTGGCCACAAATTTAGAATTGGCAATTAAAGCATCCGGCCTTTGGGCAGCCAGATAATCCCATGTTCTCAAACGGCTTAAGATGGGGGCAATGGCTTTGCTGGCTATCTTTTCGCCGCCCTTCAATGAGTCAAGGTAATCATGAGCGTCAGACCATAAATAACGGGTTGGTGTATGAATATATGAGAAATGATAGGTATCCGGCTGGGTAATCACTCCCTTGGCATAAGCTGAACTGTCTGAGACAACCATATCAAAGCCTTTTAAATTAAATCTTTCTATGGCGCTGGACATCAATGGTAAATACCAACGGTATTTTTTAACGCCAAAAGGCAAATTTTGAATTGGTGAAACGTTAATTTCGCAATCAATAAATTTCTCCCCCATCACTTTCTTATTGTAAAATAAAGTAAAAATTGGCGCTGATGGCCAAATTTTGTGAAAGCACTCTAAAACTTTTTCTGCTCCTCCGTACTGAGTCAAAAAATCATGAATTAAAGCGACTTTCATAATCATTCTTTATTTTAAAATTAAAAATTATTTTTTTCTTTTTAAAAGCAAAAATGGGCTGGCGATAACGATTGAAGACCAGGTACCGACACCGATGCCCACCATCATGGCCAAAACAAAATTTTTAATGGAGGCTCCGCCGAATAAATAAATAGCCAACAAAGCCAAAAGAGTGGTTAAAGAGGTATTTAACGATCTCACTAATACCTCATTAATGCTTAAATTAATGGTTTTTGCCAAATCATTCGAACGATAGGTCAATAAATTCTCTCTGATGCGGTCGTAAACTATAATGGTATCATTCACCGAATAACCCAAAACAATTAAAATGGCGGTAATAAAAGCCGTATCAATTTCTATGCCTTTTAATCTGCCCATCAAAGAAAAGAAGCCTAAAAGAATGACGACATCATGAAAAAGAGCCAATAAGGCTCCGGCTCCGTAGCGCCAAGATTCTCCTTTACTGGAAATGCGCGATAATTTGCGGAAAGCCCAGGCAATATAAAAAATAATGGCTATTAAAGCCAAAATAATCGTCCATTTGGCTTTTTGAGTCAATTCATGGCCGATTACCGGACCGATTGTTTCAAATCTTTTTTCTTCAGGGTTTCCCAAGGCGGTTAAAATTTCTTGATGAGTTTCTTCATCTATCTCCTTGAACCTTAAAATAAAGCCCTTTTCCTCAGTGGCCTGAACCTGAATTTGACCTATTTCGTTAAAAGAAGCCAGTTTTTCTTTTATTTCCGCATTAGTCGGAATTTGATCATCATACTCAATTTCTATCATTGTCCCGCCGGTAAAATCAATGCCTGATTTAAAACCGAAAATAGTAATGGACAAAACGGAAATCAATAATAAAACCAGTGAAACTGAGAAAAATTTTTTGCGGTGAGAAACAAAATCAAACATATTAATCTTTAGTGGTTAGTTCTAAAAAAGTCTTGGTGACGGTAATGGCGGTAAACATGCTGATTAAAACGCCGATGCCCAATGTCAAACCAAAACCCCGGATCAGTCCGGTGCCGAAATAATAAAGAATAAGACAAACGATTAAAGTGGTGATATTACTGTCGCGAATGGCCGTCCAGGCATTTTTAAAACCGTCATGAATGGCGCTTAAAGGCAATTTCCCCAAAGATTCTTCATCTTTAATTCTTTCAAAAATCAAAACATTGGCATCAACCGCCATACCCAGGGAAAGAATAAATCCGGCAATACCGGCCAAAGTTAAAGTTACGGGAATTAATTTAAATAAAGCTAAAACAATCAAAGCATAAATACAAAGTGCCAAGCTGGCAATAATACCCCTTCGGCCATAAAAACTTATCATAAAAAGCACGATAACCAGAAATCCTATTATTCCGGCCATAAAACTTTTTTCCACGGAAATTCGGCCCAAACTCGGACCAATGTTCTGCTGGCTGATTAATTTTATCGGGACGGGTAAAGCTCCGGCCGACAAGCGCTGGGCCAATTCTTTAGCCTCTTTTAAATTAAAAGTTCCTGAAATTACTGCTCGACCGCTGGGAATTTCTTCCCTTACCACCGGAATGCTTAAGGGAAGTCCGTCCAGAAAAATGGCTACCGGCTGACCGATATTACGTTTGGTAATTTCGCTGAACAATTTCGCTCCTTCATCGTTAAATTCCAAAGAAACTTCCGATTCATTGGTTTGAGAGTTAAAAGAAACAAAAGAATTTTTTAATTGTTTGCCGCTTAAACCGGTATACTGCCAATTAACTCCTTGCGTCATTTCTTCCGACTGAGTGGCAATCAAAATATGGCTGGCTCTGACTTCTTTGACCGGTTCTGTCTGCACTTCTGCTCCTTCTATTTTCTCCACTTCCACTTTAATATCAGGTTCTTTAATCCGCTCATCGGTTTTTTTAATAATATGATAGCCGAAAGCCGTCTTAACCAAAGACGACGTTGTTTCTCCTTCGGATAAATCATCAAAAACGGCTTTTTCAAATTCCGGAACCATCATCCCCCGGCTAAACCAGCCGACATCTCCGCCGTTTTGATTTGAACCAGAATCTTCGGAATATTCTTTGGCTAATTGGCTGAAATCCGCATCCGGCTTCAAGGCCTGTTGCAAAACATTATCGGCTCTTTGCAGGGCCTGTTGATTATATTCCTCTATCTGTTTTTTTTCCTCAATTGTTAAGTCTCTGGCCGGCGCTTGTTCCTTAAATTCCAAAATCGGAGTTTCTCCTATCATCTCAATGGCGGTATGAACGTCCTTGATGCCGGGCAATTCTATTAACAGGCGCCATTCCTTCCCCGCCTTGGCTGTCTGAATTAAGGGTTCGGTTACGCCGAAAACGTTAACTCGGCGTTCAATGACATCCCTGGCCCCTTCAACTGCTGCTATTCTCTGGTCTTCGGGAATATTTAAAGTATCTGTCTGGTAAATCAACTGAGTCCCTCCCTGTAAATCCAAACCCAAATGAATCTTCTGGTCGGCAAACCATTTATTGCCGGGAACCCATTCGGGTATGGTCGGATAGTCTATTAAAAAAACCAATAAAGTGATAAAACAGATAACGGCAAAAATTGTCCAAAATTTGTTCCTTTCCATAAAAAATAAATAAATGTTTTTCTATTCTAACAAACCTGTAAAAAAAGGCAAGTATTTTCCCTAAGGAAATAATGTCTTACCCAATAGGAGTCACTTCAGGGAGATGATCTGTATTCCCTTTTTCCTGATCTGCTCTTCCGGCCAGAATAGCTTATCTGTCTTGAATTTCCCGACGTAGCTTACCTTTTTCTCTGTTTTCCTCCCGGTATATTCTTTTGTTTCAGGATTCCATTCTTCCAGCACGAGTATATCGCCCTCTTCAATTTCAAAATCATTGAGACGAAGCTCATATTTTTTCTTCCCGGAAGCCACGTCATCGAAATATCCCGGCCAGATTTTCTTCTTGATCATCGCCATATCATTTTTTATCAATATAAAGGAAGCGCGGAACCTTCTTTCCCTTGACTTCCACTTTGGCCGCAAACATCTCTAAAGGCCTTACCCACAGACCGCGCCGGCCGTACAAGGCCCGATACACCACCAGATCCTCGGCGGTTTCGCTGTGCCTGGCCACGCCAATCACTTCGTATTCTTTCCCTTTATAATGTTTATATTTCCCTAATTTAAGCATATTACTCCTTTTAACGCCAATGTTTTTTTATGTGCCATAAATGAATTCTAAAAGAATCAAATTTTATTTATCTTCGGATTTTCTATATTCAAAAAATCGCAAAAAATGAAGGAAATGAAGGAAGTTAAAATAATTCCAGCCATTATACTTTCCTAAAAATCCTAAAAAACCGAGAAACCCTAAAAATCCCAACCATTTAATTTTTTTCATAAGTTTACTTCTAAAATTAATTTATTTAAAAAATTTATGGTAAATAAAACAATCCCTTTTGGTAATTATTCACGATCTTGGCGCTGGGAAAGTAGAGCGGAGAGGGCAGATTATCGAGACTGAACCATTTCCATTCGACGATTTCGTCCGGCTCCTTGACCGCGGGTTCCCCCTCGAAATCATCGGAGAGCATTCCCACGGTGACGAAGTGCGCGTATTCGTTTTT
>CAZAGY010000008.1:0-16464 GCA_964485025.1 uncultured Gammaproteobacteria bacterium | reverse complement strand
TAACAAGCCCATTACAAGGTTAAGAAACGGGCTAAAAATCGGCGTGACAATTACGGAGACCTCAGGACATCATAATTTCATATTCTTTGTTCTAACCCCCAACTTATCTTGATTTTTTCGAAGGGCGATCCACCCTTTTAAAATAAAGGATTCAAAAAAGACTTAGATAAATGGATGGCAAAACCGAGATATGAGCGTGGAAATGTTATTCTGTCCGAATAGGTTTAATTTTCTTTCGATCTGATATGCTCGAAGGTGGTCAACCTTTTAAAAGATGACTTGAAAAAGTAGCGCACGAACATTATTCAGGTAGAAAACTCTACAATTGGCTCAAATTTGAACTGAATTTCTATACCAGGGGTAATAAACCATTAACACAAAGTGGCATTTTCCGTATATTAGATAATCCTTTCTATTATGGTGTGTTTGAACACCCGCGAGAGAGCGGCAACTGGTATACCGGCAAGCATGAACCGATTATCAGCCAAGAACTATTTGAAAAAGCCAAAGTACAATTAAAGCGTGATCAAATAGTCAGAGAAAATAAAGAATTCGCATTTACAAAACTATTTACCTGTGGCTACTGCGGATCAGGCATATCTGCCGAAGAAAAATGGAAATCACTCAAAGACGGCACTTCGGCTCATTACATTTATTACGGCTGCAGTCGTGGTAAAGATCGTAACTGCAAAAACAAATATATACGCGAAGAGGAATTGATTGCCGAACTTTTAAAAATATTAGATAAAGTAAATATTAACGAGTTAGGTATGAGACAAAAGCTGAACGACGAGATTGCAAGGTTTAACGTCTTTCAAAGATCAGTACTGGGCAGTACGGGTAAAATAAAAAATACCCAAGATATGGATATACGAAACTACGCAAAATATATTCTAAAAGAGGGTTCCGTGTCAGAGAAAAGAGAATTGCTTGGAAATTTAAGATCGAGGATTGTTTATAAGGACAAAAAACTAACACTGCTAGCTGAGTAAAAATAAAAAAACAGCGATTAGAAATAGTCATTGTTTTTTTATTTGACAGACAAAAAGTTCGGTATCCCACATACCTATCTATGTGGGAATTTTAGAACCAACCAAAAACCCCGTAAAATGGGGCTTGTGGGTTGCACGATAAAAAATTGTCGTGGCGGAGAGGGTGGGTAAACTTCGCTGCGCTACGCTTACCTGAATGGTAAACTCCGCTGCGCTACGCTTACCTATTTAACCCTTCCATTACTAAACTTCTTTAACGCTTCTTTAAAATGATTTGAAATCAAACGCTTGTTTATAAAGGCTTTTCCTGAACTTGACTTTAGGTATCTTTCAAAATCTTTTGCCTGACATTCGTCTGTAAACGCAAAATAGCTTTCTATCTCCCATGGTGAATATCTATCGCTATGACCCGTGTGTTTTGAATTATGTTGTATTAATCTTAATTTCAAATCATTAGTATAACCAATATAAACGGCGCCACCCTGTTTTAAACTTCTAAGTATGTAAGTGTAATACATAGCTAATTAAGCGAAGCGTTAGCGAAGTTTAATGGCGGAGAGGGTGGGATTCGAACCCACGGTCGCCATTGAGGCGACAACGGTTTTCGAGACCGTCCGATTCAACCGCTCTCGCACCTCTCCATAAGATAATCTACGCTTTTTTTTCTAAGATTCCCTGATTAAGTAAAAATTCTTCAATACTTTTAATCATTAATTTTGGATAGTGAAAAACCAAACTGTGTGTCAGGCTTGGAATAATTACCGGGTCTTCCGCTTTGGGTATCATTTCATAAAGTTCATAAGCGGTTTTTATCGGGACCAGTTGGTCATAGGTCCCATGAATAATCAAGGTTGGACATTGAATCTTAGAGATATCTTTTTCTAAATCCCACTTCATTAATGCCTGGCTCATTATGTGGAGAGCCCTGATATTCCGGAAAGTATTTTCCCGATAAGTTTCTTTTAAAAACTCCGCGTCGTCCATTTCCATAAAGCGTTTTTGACTATAATCCGGATAATATTGTTTCCGATGAAAATTGCCCAAGACCGTCACTTGATTATAACGGGTAAGTAATTGCTTGGTCAATGGATATAAACTCAAAAAAGTTTTTCTGGTCATATCGCGTTCAAAGGTCTTTTTAAAATTATAAGAAGGGGAGATTAAAACCAAAGCCAAAACGTTTTCCGGATTTTTTATGGCATATCCCTGCGCCACCATAGTACCCAAAGAATGACTCACTAAAATTGCCTTTCCGATACTCTCTTTTTTCATAATTTTTTCCAAATCAGAGACATAATTTCCCAAAACATATTCCTTGGAAGAAATGGGACGAGATGATTTTCCGTTGCCTCTTTGGTCAATGGAAATAAAACCAAATCCCGATTTTTGAAAATATTCGCGATAAGAGTTGAAAACCGTATGATTGCAGCCTGAACCGTGCAGATAGACGATCATTTTGTCTTTCTTTTCAATCTCGTAATAAATTTTTACGTTTTTATTTAACAAATATTTCTGTTTCATCATTCTCAAAATTATTTTTGTTTAATATAATCATCAGGCCGATAATCAGCCAAAAAATAACCGCCAAATCGTTTTTAAAATACGGCGTGTCAACCAAACCGTGAACCAAAACGCAAATCATCGCCCCCATAATTGAAGCCGTCAAAATCGGCGCTTTTTTAAAATTATCAAATCCTCGCTTGAAAAACTTTATAACTGTCCATAAAAACACCGCCAGGCCCGCCAGTCCCATTTCCAGCCAAACCGTCAAAAGTAAATTGTGCGGATAGGGTTGGACCGGAGCAAAAAGTTTCTCTCCGTTATCGGCGATAAAATTCTTTGATTGATAATCCGGAACCAATTTTTCATAGCCGTCCAAACCGACCCCTAAAATCGGCGAAGTTTTTAACAGGGAAACCGCTCCTTGCCAGATATTCAAACGAAATTGGCCTGATAAATCGCGCAAAAACGCTTTTTCCGAAAAATACCGGCGGGGAAGCGGATAAACTGCCGTTAATAAAATCACCGCTGCCAGCCCGATCAGAACATATTTTCTGCTTTTTTTCAAAACAATCCCCAAAAATACCAATCCCGCCGCCACCCCGATAATCGCCCCTTCCGAACGGGAAAAAAACAAAGCGCTGATGCCTAAAAACAAAAGAATAAAACTGTTTAAAGGTGTTAAAAATTTTTTTAATCCGAAACCGGCAATTCCCCCAAATGCCAAAACAATCAGCGGCCCGAGAAAAAGTCCTAAAAAATTCGGATGGGAGAACAATCCGGTCATTCTGACAATTTTATCGCTCCCCAAGTCTTCCAAACTTAAAACTCCCTGCCCGATTAACTTTTGATAAAAAACCACCAGGCCGAGTCCGAAAACCAGAAAAAAAATCGCGGCGTAAACAATTCTGAAATCCTGTCTATTTTTAATCAAATCAATAAAAATCATTAAAAATAAAACCGGCTCAATAAAATACGCTTTCCAAACTCCGGCCGCCGCGCGTAAATCCGGAGCGATAAACATTGAAACGGTTGAAATGAAAAGCCAGCCTAAAATCAGCCATTTCCATCCATTTAAAGAATTGTTTAATTGTTTAATTGTCAGATTGTTAAATTGTTTTATGGTCCGACAAACGAATAAAACGATTATCATCGCTTCCAAAAGAGTAAAAGGAATTCCAAAAATCTGAAATTTAATCTGATAAGCGGGCAGGGCGATCAAAATCAATCCTAAGGCGTACTTTGGTTTATACCAACTTAAAAAAGCGTAAAGTATTAATCCGGCAATTAACGGGAAAAAATAAAATTTCATTTATTTAAAATTAATGATTTCTTTCAATAAACGTTTGTCTATCCCTTTAGACAAATAAAGGCATGTGCCATAAATTGCCACGCCGAAAATAATCAGGAAAAATAAATTAAAATCTTTAAAAAACGTTAAAACAAAGAACATCATCAAGCTTGCTCCCAGGCTTTTTAAAAATAATTTCAAATCGGGTAAAATTTTCGTGGTCCGCCAAAACAGATAAAAAGCGAAAATAAACATTAAGCATTCGCTAAAAACCGTAACCCAAGCCGCTCCCCAATAAGAATATTTGGGGATAAAAACAAAATAACCAATTAAAGACAAAACTGCCGTCAATAAATAAAACGGTAATACTTGTTTTTGTTTTCCCAGTCCTACGGCTAAATGTTTAAAAAGTTCGGCGATAAATAAAACTCCGGCGGCGATAATAACCACTTTTAAGACGTCTCCGGCCAAACTGAATTCCGGACCGCCAATTAAAATCATTATTTTTTCTCCCAAAACAATCGTTCCAAAGACCAAGGGCAGGGAAATTATGGTTAGAAAATCAAAGCTCTTCTGGACTAAATTCCTAAATTGATTATTTTCCTTGTTTTTCCAGGCGGTAATCATCCCGGGAAGAACCAACCCCAGAAAAAGAGGAGGAATAGTAATCAAAACTTCTAAAATCCTGTAACAACTGCCGTATATCCCTACGGATTCCGGGGAATGGTAAAAAGATAATATTAAAGTGTCGGCTTTAAAATAAAAAACGTTTAAAACGATCGCCAGTCCGACCGGCCAGGTTTTTCTGAATATTTCTTTCCAAAAAATAAAGTTAAATTTGAATTTCAAAAAAATTAATTTTTTAGCCGCTAAAAACAGTATTAAAAAATTAAAAAAATGACCGAAAGTGAAAACGCTTAAAATCAAATAAAAATTCCTGTCTTGCCGGATAAAAATAATTATTAGGATTAACGTAATCAGTTTGCCCAGGATTTCGCCCAAAAAAATTTTTTCCGCCTGTAAAATTTTTTGGTAAAAAGCGGAAAATGTCTGAATTAAAGTGCAAAAAAAGAAAGACCCTGACAAAACTCCGACCGCTGTTTTCACTATCCTCGGATAAGGAAAGAATAAACATAAGGCAAACGCCCCTCCATAGAAAATCAAAGCGGAAAAAAACCTTATGGTGAAAATATTATTCATCACGTATTCTGTCCTCGCCTGTCTTTCTGATTCCGGCAAAACGTCTGTTTCCCCCAGATAACGCAGGGTTATTAAATAAAGGCCGAAATCCGCGATAATACCGAACACTGGAAGGAAGGCGACGGCGGTGGAATAATAACCGTAATTTCTCGGGCCAAGGTGACGCATCATCAAAGCAATAATAAAAACACCCAAAAACAGGGTTAAAATGCGTCCGATAATCTGGACTATAAAGTTATGCGCTATCTTTTTAACTGAAGTCATAAGTCAATGATATCAAGAAAAGATGCAATTATCAAGATCGAAACTTGACTCTATTTTTATTTAGGTTAAACTGATTTTTATGAATAAAACCTGCTTAAAGTCTTTTATCTCCTGTCTGTTCTTGTTGAGTCTTTTATTTTCCAACGGGCCCGCTTTGGCTGAAACAAATTATCAGGCTCAAAAAATAGAACAAAGTTATGCCGGGATTCCTGAATTGAACCCGACTCAAACTTTTGATTTTTGGGTTAAATTTAAAAATACCGGGCAAAGTTCCTGGTCCGGCATGGGGGCCGAACCCGTAGTTCTAAGGACCATATCCGGAATGAAAAGTAAATTAACCCATTCTTCCTGGTATGATGATTATATTCCCAATCGGGTCAACCCTGCCTCTACCATCTATTCGGGCGATGAAGCTTTGTTCAGATTTACTTTATTGGCTCCGCGAATAGCCAGCACTTACTGGGAAAAATTCCAACTTTACGCCGGTTCCAATTCTATTTCCGGAGGAGAAATTGAAATCGCCATAAAGGTTACCGGCGTAATAAGCGAACCGATTACTCCGCAACCAACGCCGACACCAACGCCGACACCGACACCAACGCCGACACCAACACCTGTTCCGCCATCGGGAACAACTTGGTGGCAGAATATTTCCGCTTCTTTAAATATTATTGATAATCCGCACTGGATGAATTTACCGCAAGGCCCGGAAATAGGAGTCGGCTTGCTTTATATTGAAGAATCCGAAAGAAAAGATAACCTGCCTTTTAAAATATCATCTTTAAATAACCAAACTTATGATATTTTTGATAAAAACGACAATCTCCTGGTAAAAAATACTGCGGGGGAAATAATAGAAATTGATTATGATTATAAGTCAAACCGCTATTTTTTAAATGACAGCCAGGGAAACAGAGTATTGATGTCTGACTCTTATTTTAAAATCGTCTCCGCCGATTCAACGATTTTTAAAATTAATTCCTGGCAAAACGGCCCGTTTTGGGGAGAAAACGTCAATGATAATGAATTTCGGGGAAAGCTGGAAGTTCAATATAATCCTTCCACCGGACGGTTATGGCTGATAAATCGATTACCCTTGGAAGATTATGTAAAAAGCATCGCTGAAGTCGGCGACGGCTCTCATCCGGAATTTCTCAAAACTCAAATTATTGCTGCCCGTACTTACGCCCTGTTCCGCTATCTCACTCCTAAATATACTAATACGGCCAATGGTGAACCGTTTTTTACCGTCCAAGCCACTCAGGCTGACCAGGTTTACCGGGGTTATCAGCGGGAATCAAGAGCGCCAAATACTGTTCTGGCGGCAGAACAAACCAAGGGAATCATCGCCACTTATCAAAACGACCCTATTCTGGCTTATTATTTCGCCCAGTCAAACGGAACGACCAGGGATTCGTATTCCGCCGGTATGACCAAGGCTCCGGTTGATTATCTGATTGCCAAATTAGATCCTCCCTGCGCGGGAAAAACCCTGGCCGGACACGGCGTCGGCCTGTCTCAGATCGGCGGCATCAACGCCGCCAACCAAGGCGCGAATTACTCTCAAATTTTGAAATATTATTATACCGGAATCGATTTGACGAAAATGTATTAAGCGCAAATAATAATATCTTGAATAAACGAAACGAGGCGCACCTTTGCGCCTCGAATTTTAGGATCACCTCCTTTCACTTCCCATTGTGATTCCCGTTGTGACCGTTGCCATTATGGGAGTTTTTGCACGCCACACAATGCCTTGTGTGGGGGACCTCTTCATTCCTGTCTTTGTCGATCATGTTCTGGCAATCCACACAGAGAACGGCTTCCCTAGGTGAAGTAATCAACTTCTGCTTCATTTCCTGGGACCTGTCCCATACCTTGTCTCCACGCTCGTGTAGGGCAATGGAAATTTTGTTTTCCACTTCGTAACTATTCCCCCCGTCCGACAATCTTGGATCAGGGAGATGATCACTGGCCATTTCATCGGTAAAAAATTTTTTACCCACTCTTGCCCTGTCTTCTTTCATCTCGGAAATTTTTTTATCCAGAAATAGGACCTTGTGAATAGCTAGGTCTCTAAGCTTCGGGCTCAAACTCATGACATTGGCCATAAATTTTTCTTTTTCCGGTTGGGTGAAATTAACCAGAGACGAGACGTCGGCTGTCTCAGTACCTGTCATACCTAATCCTAATGCCTGTTCAAACATGAAAATCCTCCTTAAAGTGTTAAAACGTTTAATTAAAGTATGAATATTTTTTCAAAAATGTCAATATCCTATCTTTATTGTCTTTACATCCTTGACTGCGCCTAAAATTGTTTTTTTGTCAAACAATTCTTCCTCTGTTTTTTCCACTTGTTTTAAATTACCTTTTGTTCTCGGATGTTTCGGTAAAAACTGCTGGCAATAAAAACTCGTGGGTAATATTGAAATCTCATAAGTGCCCATTTCTTTCGCCTTTTCAATCGTTTCCTGTTTATCAAAGCCGATTAATGGTCTTAAAACCGGCAAATTCGTTTTATCCTCAATTATTCCCATATTCTCAATAGTCTGGGAAGCGACTTGACCCAGGCTGTCTCCGGTAATTAAAGCGTTTATTCCTTCTGTTTTTGCGATTTCACCGGCAATTTTAAACATCATTCTCTTGCAGATGAGACAGCAGTCTCTGGTCTGTTGTTCCAAAATCTTTTTCTGGATTTCTTTAAAAGGGGCTAAATACAATATTGACCGACCTTGGTATTTGCTTAAAACCAAGGCTATTTTTTTTACTTTTTCTGTTGCCTCTTCCTCCTGATCGGTATAAGAATGGAAGTGGATAAAAGACACTTTCATCCCCCTTTTTATCATCTGCCAAGCGGCAACCGGGGAATCAATACCGTCTGACAACAGAACTAAACCCTTACCGCTTACTCCGGTTGGCAACCCTCCCAAACCTGTTATTTTTTTTAAATAAAAAAATGCCTTGTCTTCCGCTATTTCTATAAAAAGAGTGGCGTCCGGATTTTCCAGGTCAACTTTCTTCTTTAAATTTTCGACAATGGTTTCGCCGACTATTTTGTTTATCTCCTGTGAAGTCAGATTAAAATTTTTATTTGACCGCTGGGTAAAAACTTTAAAACTCTTAAATTGCTCTTGTTCCAATGTTTCAAGGGCTGACCTCTTTATGGCGTTTATGTTCTGTTCTGTCTCCGAGGCAAAAGAAAAATTAGCCAGGCCGAAAATATTTTTTAGTTTTTTTTCTATATTTTTTTGATTTTTTTCTCCCTCGGCCGTTAATTTTATAATGAACCGGCCGGAAATTCTTTTGATGAAGAAATACAAGGACGGGTCTAAAAAATTTTTAATATTCTCAATCAATTTCTCTTCAAAAAATTTGCGGTTGCCTCCTTTTAACCCGATTTCGTTGTAATGGCAAATGACATAGTTCATATTGTGAATAATAGCAAATTTTTCTTTTTTGTTCAAATCAAAATCCTCTGTGGAAAAACATCGTTGACAAAAATTTTCTATCCTTTAATATAGAATGGACATTAAATCGGCCTCTATGATTATTATGTTGAAACCAAAACAAAAAAAATTCTTATCAACCGGAATCTATCGCGGTTTGTTTTGGTCAATTAATAATTATTAGCCGACTTCAATCAAAAACATATAAATTCAACAGGTGGTCGGCTAAATCAGAAAGCCGATTTTTTATAAAATAAAAACAAGGGTGAAAGGAGTGATTCTGTTATGGAAGTTCACATTGGTGAGTTGGATGAAAAGTTTCTGCAACAGCAGGAACAAAAATTCAAACTGACTCAAAAACTGGCAGACCCTAATCTCTCGCCAGAGAAAAAGAGAAATTTGCAAAGCCAGCTAAAATTGTTAAACAAAAGTATAGCTGGCGTAGTGGGAAAACTGAGAAATTAAGGAGGAAGATTTAAAGAAAGACCGCCTGGTTTAAAGGCGGTCTTCTTGATTTTTAAATTTTTTTATATAAAATTATACCAGCGGGGTATAGTGTAATGGTAGCACGAGTCCTTTGGGAGGATTTAGTCAGAGTTCAAGTCTCTGTACCCCGATTTTAAGAATTTAAGCCAACTTATCTGGTTTTTTTATTATCCTCTGATAATCAGATAAATAATGTAGATAACATATAAACTGACGAAGATAATTCCTTGTTTGCGGGTTAATTTATATTTATCTCCAATTAAAACAAAAACTAAAAGAATTATAGTAACGAATAAAGTAAGTAAGATGTCTATATTGGCGGCGGCAAAAATCGGCAATGGCTTGATAAGGGAGGTAAATCCTAAAATCCAAAGAATGTTAAAAATATTTGAACCAATGATATTACCGACTGCGAGGTCGCTATTTTTTTTTATCACTGCCATCACTGAAGTGGCCAATTCCGGCAAAGAAGTACCAATGGCCACAATCGTCAAGCCGATTAACGCTTCACTTACGCCCAATGACTTGGCAATTAAAACGGCCCCATCAACAATCCATTTTCCGCCTAAAACTAAACCCGCCAAGCCGGCTAAAATCATTAACCAGTAAGTTAAATAAGAAGATTTTTTTATTTCAATTTTAACTTCTCTTTCCGAGCCAATAATGCCCAGAGTGTAATATAAAAAAATAAGAAAAAACAGGAGCATTATCAATCCGTCTGTCCTGCTTAAAAAAGACATTGAAGCGTTATTAAGGAAAACATCATTGGCCATAATTAATAAAACTACTGTAGCTAGAATCGCCAAAGGGATTTCTTTCCGGACAGTATTTTCTTTCACTGTTAAAGGGCAAATAATCATTGATAGCCCAAGAATTAATAAAATATTAATAACATTGCTTCCTAAAATATTGCCTAAAGCAATATCAGCCGTTCCTTTTATGCTGGCAAAAACATTAACCACAAATTCCGGCATTGAAGTACCAAAAGCGACAATGGTTAAACCAATGACAATGGTAGAAATGCCCGTTTTTTTAGCCAAAGAAGAAGCGCCGTCAACCAGCCAACCAGCGCCTTTGATTAGAAAAACAAAACCGATGATAAATAGAAAATAAGGAATCATGTTTTTATTTTATTCATATCTTAACGCCTCAATGGGGCTTTTCTTAGAAGCTTTTTTTGCCGGATAAAGACCAAAAACTATGCCGATAAAACTGGCCACTCCCAGACCCAAAAAGATGGCGGGAACGGAAATAACAAACTGCCAACTCTGACTGACCTGGCTGGCTAAAATCAAAGAAGCCAGATAAGACAAAGCTATTCCCAATCCGACGCCGATCAATCCGCCGATAATCGTTAAAACGATCGATTCTATCAAAAAATGAATTAAAATATCCTTCTCTCTTGCTCCCACGGCTTTTCTTAAACCTATTTCCCAGGTTTTTTCCGCTACCGCCACTAACATGATATTCATAATTCCCACTCCGCCGACGATCAAAGAAATCGCCGCTACCGAGGTCAGTAAAATCGTCAAAACTCCCGTAATCAGACTAATGGTGCTGATCATTTCTTCCGAAGTGGTTATGTGAAAATCATCGTCTTCCGGACTGTCAATGTTGTGCAAATCTCTTAATGTTAATTTAATATCTTCAACCATATTCGAAACCAATGATTCATCCGTGGCCATCACATGGAGCTCTTGATAATAATCTATTCCTAAGAGATATTTTTGAGCGGTGGTGTAGGGGATAATCACGAACTTATCAATATCCATAAAAGAAGAAACTTGCCCTTTTGAAGGAAGAATCCCCACTACTTTAAAATATTTATCTTTAATTTTTATTTTTTCTCCTATGGCGTCGGAAGTCCCGAAAAGGTCTTCTTTTACTTTTGCGCCGATAACGGCAACGGCGGCTAAAGATTTAATATCATCCTCGTTAAAATAATCTCCTTCCTCCGGGTAAATGTTATAAAGTTTGGCCATCCAATCGGCCGTCCACCCCAAAATGGTCGGTTTATATGTTTCCCCGCGATAAGAAACGCTTCCCGGAACCATCAAAGAAGGGGTGATGTCTTTTAAGTCAGGAACGTTGTTTTTGTTTTTCAAGGCTTTAATATCCCTCTCTTTCAGAGAATCGTTGAATAAAGTGTCGGCCATATCCTGGGGCCCTTTAACTTCTTTCCCGGGATTAATTTGAACAAAATTTCCACCCAAAGATTTAACTTCATTTAAAATCAATCCTTCGGCGGACTGGCCAATGGACATAATCAGAATGATGGAAGTGATGCCGATGACAATGCCAAGAATCGTCAAAAAGGAACGGGATTTATTCGTCTTTAGCCCGATCAGAACGTTTCTAAATAAATATTTTGTCTTCATAAACTCTTATTTTAATAATCCGTCCTTGGCATAACGGCGATTAAGTACCTTTTCGTCGCTCTCAATCAGGCCGTCTCTCAATTTAATGATTCTTTTTGCCATTTCAGAAGTATATTTTTCATGGGTGACCATCACAATAGTGTGGCCTCTTTCGTTAAGATTTTGAATTATGTCCATCACGACCTGGCCCGAATTTGAATCTAAATTCCCGGTCGGTTCGTCGGCAAAAATGACATCCGGGTCATCCACTAAAGCCCGGGCAATAGCCACTCTCTGCCTTTCCCCTCCGGAAAGCTGAGAACGGTCATGTTTTAATCTATGAGAAAGGCCAACCATTTCAATCGCTTTTTTCGCTTTCTCGTCCCAAAGAGATTCCTTCACCCGTGAATAGTAAAGAGGCAATTTTATATTATCCAAGACATTGGTCCTGGGAAGCAAATTAAAAGTTTGAAAGATGAATCCCATTTTCTCATTTCTGATAATGGCTAATTCGTCGTCGCTGTATTGATTCATGGATTTTCCTTGAAAAAAATAATTTCCCTTACTCGGCCTGTCTAAAAATCCCAGAATGTGAAGCAGGGTCGATTTTCCCGAACCCGATGGACCCATAATCGCCACAAATTCCCCTTTCTCAATAATAAAAGAAACCCCGCTTAAAGCCGGAGTTTTTACTTCTCCTTCCTCGTAAATCTTTTCCACCGCTTCTATTTTAATTAAAGACATGTCTTAAGGCGTTATTATTTTATCTCCTTCTTCCAAACCGCTGATTATTTCCATTTTTCCTTCTGAACCCTTTAATCCTGGTTTTATTTCGCGTTCTTCGATAATTTCTTTTTTTCCTTGAATTTTCAGAATTTTCACAAAATTTTTATTGTCTTTCTCAAAAATCGTCCGGCCGGGAATAACCAAAACGTCTTGTTTCTCTGCGGTGATGATGTCCATATCGGCCGTCATTCCCGATTTGATTCTTTCATCCTGATTAAGGAAATTGGCCGTTATCCTATATGTGGCCACCCCTTCTATAATTTTTTCCGCCGGCTCAATATTCGTTATTTTGGCTTCAAAAACAACGTCATTGCCGTAGGCATCAAGGACGACTCTGACTAAGTCGTCTTCTTTAATTTTGGCAATGTCCGCTTCAGGAACATTGGCTTTTAACTCAAAGTTTCCTTGAGAAATAATGGAAACTATCGGCGTGTTCGGCGAGATAATCTCTCCAATTTTCGCCTCCTGTCTTGTCACTATTCCATCCAAGGGTGATTTCAAAACTGTTTTTTCTATTTGAGTCCGAATGCTGTCTGTCTCCGCTTCCGCCTGTTTGATTTTAGCCTGCTGGGAAACGATGCTTATTTCCGCTTGTCTGACTTTTGTTTCTTGGGCTTTTACCTGTTCGTTGGTGGCCCCTGACTGCTTTAATATTAACTCTTTTTCCGCCAGGTCTAAATTATTTTGAGCGGTATTAATCTGGGTTTGAGCCGCTACAACGTTGTTTTCATTTGTGACTTTCTGCAAGGTAATCGCTTGTCTTTGCGTATTAATATTGGAGATTGAAGAATTAACATTTGTCCTTGCCGTATTAATATTACTTTTATAAGTATTCAGAGTGGTTTGAGACAAATTTACGGCATTATTAACGGCGTCATTTAAACGGTTTAAAAAAAATCTGATGCTGCTTAAATAACCTTCTCCGTTGATTAAAGCTCTGTCGGAATTGCTCAAATTAAGGTTATTAATATCCGATTTCAATGAAACCAAAGAGTCCCTGGCCGTTATACGCCCGCTTTCAACGTCTATTTTTGCCTGTGAATCAGAGGTAGACATTGTCAACTGCGGAGAATCTGAATTGTCGTTTGAAAAAATGTCGTCTATTTGTTTATTGACTGCGTCGTCAGCGTAAAAATAAGCGCCATTGAGAACGTCTCTTATGTCATCATAAAGATTGTCTAAATCCACGTCCGCCTTATTCTTAATATTTTCTAAGTTAATTTCCACGTCTATTAAGGTTTTTTCGGCGTTGGCTACTTTGGTCTCCGACAATTGAACGTCTTCCGGTTTGGCTCCGTTCTTTAATTCGGCCAGATTCGCCTGTTCCGTCTCTAGAACGGACTGGTACTGTTTCAATCCGGCCTGAACGCTTTCCAAATTAGCGCCGGCTTGGGCCAACTGTGTTTTTAAATCCGTACTGTCTAAAATAACCATTAACTGGCCCGCTTTTACCTGGTCTCCGATTACCACTCTGGTTTCGGCCACTTTCCCGGTTTTCTCAAAAGCCAAATCAACGTTTTCCGCCGCTTCTACCCGTCCGGTGACATTAACTTCCTGTGTTAAATTTATTTTTTCGGCCAACACGAATTTATATGGTTCTTTTTTATTTTTCTGAAAAACAATAAAAACAACGATTATTACCGCGATAACGATAAAAATATATCTTTTCCTGATTTTCATAAATTATTTGAAATTATATTTATTTTTTCATTATAACCGTTAGGGGGGTTATTGTCAAGAAACTGCTTATAATGAGGATTATTTATCCTCCAAATTCGCTTGACTAAACATGATAAATGGATTATAATTTTGCCTAAACATTCCCTTGATGGGGGAATATAAAAAAGGAGGTGTCTATGTATGTACATCACCACCACATGTCTCATTGTGCATCAAAGATGAACCGCGCCGCTGGACCTGCTTAGGAGTAGCGTCGGTGTTGTCGATTAATCCTGGATCCGTCGACGGAATGAAAGGAGGTGGTGTCTTTGTATGTATTCCCCGTTGCTTAAACCAGATTTAAATCCTCCCATAATTTAGATCTGGCGCGTGTCTTAACCCAATAAGGCACGCTTTTTTATTTGACAAAAGTGGTAAAAATGATAAAATTGTCTCGCGCGGGTATCGTATAGTGGCTATTACCACAGCTTTCCAAGCTGTTGACGGGGGTTCGATCCCCCCTACCCGCTCCAAATAAAAAAACGTTTTTTGAACTGTTTTTTTTATCTGAATGGGTTATAGACTATAATATGTTTATAATTCCTTTATTCGCGTCTACCCTTACCTTGTCCCCGTCCTTCAAAACTTGAGTGGCGTTTTTTGTCCCGACAATACAAGGCTTGTTCATTTCCCTGGAAACAATGGCGGCATGACACAATAAACCGCCTTCGTCCGTTATAATCGCCGAAGCTCTCTTTATGGCCATGACATAATCCGGTCTTGTCATGGCGGACACCAACACATCTCCTTTTTTAACTTTATTTACGGAGTCGGGGTTCAGCACAATTTTTACAACTCCGGAGATTATGCCTTTGTTGGCGGACTGTCCTTTTATTGTCTTTTGTTTTTTGCCGTTCCTTTTTATAACTTTATCTTGATTGACAACCGCTTCTTCCCCGTTCTTGAAAATATATGCGCAATTCATTTTTTTCCTTTTTTCCAGAATTTTTTTTATTCTGCCTGAGTCTGTAAACAGCCCGATTATTTCTTGATGTAATAAGAGGGAAATGTCTTTATATTTGATATTATGTCTGCCGGCAATTTCTCTCAATAAACGTCCATAATGAAACATGGCTAAAGAACGAAAATGACTGCGGTAATCTCCCAGGAAAAAAAATCCGTGCAAATATTCAATAAATAATCTATCTCCCGTGGTCTGTTTCTGATGGCCGATGAAATCATCATATTTCTTTTTGTTGTTTTTAAACCTTTTTTCGGTGTCGTTTATGAATTTTCTGGCGTCTTCAATGGCGACCCCTTTTATCCTGTTTTCAAAATATGATAAAGAATACGGCTCTACCTCCGGGTTATAACAAGGAATGTGGCGATATTTAATATAATGTTTTTGTAGAGCGTTTTTCTGACATCCTTCACCCTTTAAAACAATCTTCATTAAATCCAACTGTTCCTGAATTATATGATGGGGTTTTCCCGGGGCTCCAATAATTTCTATACTGGATCTTACGTCCAGACCGTTTCTTTCCAGAACATCTGCCAATTTATTTTCAATTATGTCTCCTAAAAGAAAACCGGCCCAAATGGCGGCTATTTTTGTATTTAAAAATTCGTTCGTTCGTTTGAATAATTTTAACAGTTCTTGGTCATTAAGAAGGGGAATATCTATTCCCTTAAAATCATTGAAGTATTTCTCAATGAGTAATAATTTTTCTAAGATTATGCCGTTGGAGGTTTTTAAAAATTTATCGTTCTCAAGACGGTTATTTAAAATATATTTGCCGAATTCTTCCTGTTCTTTTCTTAAAAAATATCCATCGGCGTTGTCATTTTTGACGACATAAATTTGGTTGTATATCCCTTTTCCCAATATCTTTTTCAAAGGATTGGTGCATGACCAGGAATATATTTGAGACTGGTGTAATGTAAGCGGACGATTAAAATGCTTATACCATTTTTGTAGATTTATTCTCATAAATATTATGCTATGCCTGTTTTGCTGTTTTTTGATTATACCCAACCCAAAACCATGGCTAATCCGAGTAATAAAATGATCAGACCGGAGATTAAATGCAAATATCTGATATTTTTATCTTTCCAACTGGAAACATCCTGAACTTTTGAAATCCCAAAATAAACGATGCCGGTAATAATCAACATCGGCAAAACAAAGACCAGATTATAAACCATCAGCCAGGGAATCGTTTTTATTAAATCCAGAGTGCATAAAATGCCGCCGCAAATAACATATGGCCCGATGGTGCATGGCAATAAAAACACCGTCACAAACAGACCCGTTAAAAAAGCGCCTGAAGGGGAAGTGACCCGGGAAATTATTCGGCTGACTTTTGGTCTCAAAAACATGGGCATTTCCGTACCTAATCTCCCCGGCCTGTATTTAACAAAATCTCTGATATTCAGGGTTCCCAAGATAACGGCTAAGACGCCCAAAAGATTATACAGCCATA